>CALYBP010000010.1 GCA_944415425.1 uncultured Ruminococcus sp.
CTTCTTAATTACCTTTAAGCGGCTGAATTCCTCTCTGTCTTTTTCATCGAGAGCGTCGGAAATAAACTTTACGGTTTCTTCAAATCTCGGAATCATAATGTTTTTAAGAGCGTTTGCGCGCTTCTGCGTCTTCTTGATTGAGTCGGCAAGTCTGTAAACACTGTTTTCAATTTCGGCAAGCTCAACCGTAAGGTATTTAACCTCGGAAAATTTCTGGTAAGTCTTGTCGATAGCAGAGTTTGTAGTCCTTAATCCATAGTGCAAAAAGTCGTGCTTTTGACGCTCGCTTATTGTAAGAATAGGAATCTCAACACCCATAACGCTTCTTGAATCAAGCTTAAGTCCGTTTTCATAGGGGATAGAGTTTGATATATCCTCACAGTATCCGTTTGTAACATTGGCCGTCTGCAAGGCAATATAAGCTTCTTCATAAGCGTTGTCGATTTTCTGCTGAATTGCATTTGCATGGTCAATAAGAGTCATCATTTCTCTTATTAAAATGTTACGCTTTCTGTCAAGCAGCTCATAACCCGTTTTTGCAAGAAAAAGCGATTTTTTGGTGTTCATCAGATTACCCTTTGTGGGTACTGCCTGTACTGCCATACACCTCTGCTCCTTTCCTTACAGTTTAACCTTTAAAATATTTATCAAGTATAGCGTCGTCAACACGGTCAAGTTCGCCTCTCGGAAGAGTAGAGAGAAGTTCCCATCCGAGATCGAGACTCTGCTCAATGCTCCTGTTTTCGTTAAAGCCCTGATTTACAAAGCGTGACTCAAACAGTCTGCCGAACTCGATATATTTTTTGTCAACAGGAGAAAGCTCCTCTTCGCCGATAACGGAAGCAAGCGATCTTGCGTCAATAACCTTTGCATAAGACGCAAAAAGCTGGTTGGCAAGCGACTGATGATCGCCTCTTGTATATCCCTCGCCGATACCGTCCTTCATAAGACGGGAAAGAGAGGGCAGTACGCTTACGGGCGGATACAGTCCCTGACCCTGCAAAGAGCGGTCCAAAACTATCTGACCCTCGGTAATATATCCCGTAAGGTCGGGGATAGGATGGGTAATATCATCGTTTGGCATAGTCAGAATCGGAATCTGTGTAACCGAACCCGAATGTCCCTTGATCATTCCCGCACGCTCATAAAGAGATGCAAGGTCTGAATACAAATAACCAGGGTAACCCTTACGACCGGGAATTTCACCCTTTGAAGATGAGAATTCACGCAGAGCCTCTGCATATGATGTCATATCCGTCATAATTACAAGGATATGCATATCCAGTTCAAAAGCAAGGTACTCCGCAATAGTGAGTGCACATCTCGGTGTGAGGGTTCTCTCGATAATCGGGTCGTTTGAAAGATTTAGAAGCATAACAACCCTTGAAAGAACACCGCTTTCCTCGAAGCTCTTTCTAAAATATTCGGCAACGTCCTTTTGAACGCCCATTGCGGCAAAAACAACACCGAAGTTTGAGCTGTCCGCACCGCTGATTTTAGCCTGACGAACTATCTGTACAGCCAAGTCGTTGTGTCTCATACCTGTGCCTGAGAATATAGGCAGCTTCTGACCTCTGATGAGCGTCATCAGAGTATCTATCGTAGAAATACCCGTGTTGATATAGTTTTTAGGATATACACGGGAAACAGGGTTAATAGGCGTACCGTTTATGTTAGCACGCTTTACGGGGAAAATATCGCCGAGTCCGTCAATAGGTCTGCCCGCGCCGTCAAGCACACGGCCGATTATTTCGGGGGCAAGCGGCATTTCCATAGGATGTCCCGTAAGAACGGTTTTCGTGTTTTTAAGGCTTATTCTTTTAGTTCCCTCAAAAACCTGAACAACAATTCGTTCACCTTCAATTTGTACGACACGCCCCTGTCTGGTTGTTCCGTTATCAAGGCGGATGTCAACAATTTCCTCGTTGGAAACGCCCTTAACGCCGTCCATTACGATAAGCGAACCGTTAATTTCCTTTACGCCTACATAATTTATTATCATTTGTGCGTTTCCTCCTTATTTCAGTAATGAATCAATGTTTTCATCAATTTCCTTGATGTAATCATCAAATATCTCAGGCTTTCCGTTTGGAATGTCGTATTTCATTTTTGTAAGTTTATCAAACAATCCCAGCTTAATTACCTTTGATAAAGGAATTTCGTTAGCAACGATCTCCTTTGTCCTCTTGTGAAGGTGAAGTATCGTTTTCATCATAAGCTTTTGCTTTTCAAGCGGAACGAAGGTATCATCTGCATGAAATGCGTTTTGCTGCAAAAATCCTACTCTGATAACTCTCGCTGTTTCAATCACAAGCTTTTGATCGTCGGGAAGAACATCGGAGCCGATAAGCTTTACAATCTCCATTAGTGAGCTTTCTTCCTGAAGCAGTGCACTTATCTCGCTGCGGTATTTAACAAAATCTTCACCCAAGTTTTCTTTAAACCAAGGATCAAGATCGTTAAAGTATTCGCTGTAACTGTCCATCCAGTTGATTGCGGGATAATGTCTGGAATAAGCAAGGGATTTATCAAGTGCCCAGAAGCAACGTGTAAATCTTTTTGTATTCTGTGTAACAGGCTCGGAAAAGTCTGAACCCTGCGGAGAAACGGCGCCGATAAGCGTAACTGAGCCTTCTCCTCCGCTCAATACATCCGCACGGCCGCCTCTTTCGTAGAATTCGGCAAGTCGCGACGGTAGATAAGCAGGGAATCCTTCTTCGGCGGGCATTTCTTCAAGACGACCCGAAATCTCACGCAGAGCCTCCGCCCATCTTGATGTTGAGTCTGCCATCATAGCAACATGGTATCCCATATCTCTGTAATATTCTCCGAGAGTAATTCCCGTGTAAATAGATGCTTCACGAGCCGCAACAGGCATATTGGATGTGTTTGCGATAAGTACGGTTCTGTCCGTCATCGGTCGCTGTGACTTCGGGTCGATCAACTCGGAAAATTCCTCAAGAACCTGGCTCATTTCGTTGCCGCGCTCACCGCAGCCGACATATATGATAATATCTGCGTCACACCACTTTGCAAGCTGGTGCTGTGTCATTGTTTTGCCTGTACCGAATCCGCCCGGAATAGCTGCCGTACCGCCCTTTGCAATGGGGAACAGGGTGTCGATAACACGCTGACCTGTAATAAGAGGTACAGACGGGGCAAGACGCTCTTTAACAGGACGTGATGTCCTTATAGGCCATTTCTGGCAAAGAGTAAGATTGTGCTCAACGCCGTCGTCATCTTTTAAAACTGCAACCGTGTCAAAGAGCTTGTATTCGCCGTCCGGCATAACCTTTGTTACAACACCCGAAAGTTCGGGGTGAACCATAAGTCGATGTTCAATAATCGGCGTTTCAGGCAGGGTGGCATAAATTTGTCCGCCCTCCAGCCTGTCGCCTACCTTAACTTTAAGGGTTACGTTCCAAAGCTTGTTTTCATCAAGCGCGGAAACAGCAGCGCCTCTGCTTATAAAGGATCCCGACTGCTCCTCAATAGCTTTAAGCGGTCGCTCAATACCGTCAAAAATATTGTCTATAATTCCCGGTCCGAGAAGTACATTCATTGGCGCTCCGGTACCCGTAACAGGATCGCCGGGTTTAAGGCCGGTGGTTTCCTCATAAACCTGAATTGTTGTAAAATCATCGGTAATTGCGATTACTTCACCTACAAGATTTTGGTGTCCTACATGAACCATTTCCATCATCTCAAAGCAATCCGCTTGCTTTACAGTAACAACAGGACCGTTAATTCCGTATATAACATTGTTGTTTTCCATTTAAGTTACCATCTCTTTCGGTTGAAATTAACATATCAAAATCAAAGTACGCTAAGTCCTGAATTTTCAAAAAACCATTCTCTTTGAGCGTTAAGCTTGCTGTCGAGAGTTTCGTCGGCAACAATACTCATTTCTTTACAGAAGCCTTTCAGCCCTCCGATTTTTATTGTTTTATCAGGGCAAAGCTCGGCTTTTTCTCCGAAAATCGCCTTGATTTGGTCTGCTAATGCCATATCCTTCTCATTCACATAGATGATACAGCTCTTGCCGTCAAAAAGAGCGGAAATATTTTCAGCATAATTTTTAAGCAATTCCGAGTATTTACTTGTTTTTGTAAATTCAATAAGCTTTTCTTCAGCCTTTTTAAATACGCTTTCCGTCATTTCTGCTCTCTCAAGAAAAAGCTTTTTTTGTCCCTCCTGTGTTAGCTTAGCCACGCGGGAAGTTTGTTCGTTTTTCTTTAATTCGAGCCTGTCTTTTATAAGCTTTTCGCTGTCATACTTAGCTTTCTTTTTAGCTTCGGCGATTTTTTCTTTTTTAAAGCTGTCTACTTCGCTAAGTATGGTGTTTCTTTGATTGTCAGCATATTTTTTTATGGCGTTAAGAAAGTTATCCGTTTTTGTGGTCTTTTCCATTTACATAACCTCTTTAGCGATTCAAATTGATTATCAGAGCTTTACACCGATAGCCTCCTGAACATATTTTGTTATGCTGTCCTTTGTTCTCCCGTTCCCGTGACGGTCGGGAATTTCAACAATAAGAGGCTGTTTTCTGTTAAGTTTAAGCTCATAAATAAGATCAGGGCAAAGCGAAACAAGATGCTCCGTCATAAGAATTACGGCTATATCATCTCTGTTCATTGCGTTTGTAAGCTCACGGCGAACCTCGTCCTCTTTATGAACGACAACGCCTTCAATGCCTGCAAACCGCATACCCATTTTTGTATCTACATTATCACTTATCAGAAAAAATTTCATAATATCAAATCCTTTTTATGAAATCCTTATTATCTTGCAAATATAAGAAGAATAGATACGAGCATTCCGTAGATTGCGATACCTTCACCAAGTACAACAAAGATAATAGCTTTACCGAATGCCTTAGGATCTTCACTTGTCGCACCGATAGCTGCCGGGGCTGCGTTACCAACGGCAATACCGCCGCCTATACACGAAAGACCTGTTGCAACGGCTGCGCCGATATAAGCCATACCGTCAGCGGCTGTTGCAGCGGCTGCTGCGTCTGTTGTTGCTGCATTAGCGATTATAGGGCATACCATACAAATTGCAAAAACTGCGGCAAAAGAGCAAATCTGCATCAAAACAGTTTTCTTTCTGTTTCTGCCTTTTTCAAATGCCTTAACTGCAAGAATAGCAGAAACCATAAGAAATACAACGGGTAAAGCCAACATAATTAAATTGAATAACATAAGAATACCTCCAAAAATATTAAAGATTTAATTTTACAGGTTCATAGGGTCTGCCTTCACCTGAGTAGAAACGGCTGAACATTTCGTAATATTCAAGACGAAGTACCTGGATAGAAACAAGCAGCGCCTCAAGAACCATAACAAAAACATTTCCTAAAACAACTACCGGCCAGTAAGCTATTGCACCCGCCGTTTCGGCAAGAACAAATACAACCATCATCATTCCCGCGTGAACAAGTACAAAAGCGCCTACTCTTAAAAAGCTTACCGTGTTTGTGACATACTCAAGCAGAAACTCTATCGACTCGATAAGATGTTCCATAATATATCCGCCCCAGCTTTCGGGCTGCCAGTCTTTTTCTCCTGCAACAAGATTTGAAAGCGGTTCTGAGAAGAAAATCAACAGATACGGCAAAACTATCAGTCCTAGTATATATGGAACAGACAGTATATCCAATCCGAGGAAAAGCTGCCCTGCGATTCCGAAAATAACCGATGCGTAAAAAATCATTCCTGCAACTCCGCTTGAATCAAAAAGCGCTTTTCCTATGTTGCGCTGTTTGCAGGAGCTGTAAATATTGAGCCCCATAGCTACAATCACAAGTAAAACTCCGATTCCAACTGCCGAAAGCAGTATAAGAATAATAGAGTCCGCAGACATAACCTCAATCGGTTTTTCTTCAAGTCCGAAAAGCGCCTTGTACATCGGATCAAGAACATGCTCAAAACCGAAAACACTTCCGAATAAGAGTCCGAATACCGCCGAAGAAAATCCGCAGGGGAACAGGATTTTGCCGATTTTCATTTTTTTGAATTTCCACATCAACATTCCCACAACAGAAAGACACAGTCCCTGTCCGAGGTCGGCAAACATAATACCGAAAATGATGACATATGTTATCGCAATAAACAGCGACGGGTCAATTTCGTTGTACTTAGGTACACCGTACATTTCCGTGTAAAATTCAAACGGCTTAGCAAAGAAGCAGTTTTTAAGTTTTACAGGGGGAGATTTGGAAATTTCCTTTTTTGCGTCCGTAAAATCAAGGCTGACGCTGCTTATTTTCTTTAATCTCTTTTTGAGCTGTTTTGCCGACTCCGCAGGTACCCAGCCTACAATAATAAAGCTTTGGTTATATTGCAAAGCCTTTGTTCGTATCTTACCGTAGAGGTAAAGTTCCTCAAGCTTCGAAAGATACCTCGTTATGCGCTCTGTATGCATATCAAGGTAAGTGTCAAGTCTTTTTTGAGCGTCCTTTAATTTTGATTCAAGCTTAGGAATAAGTTTCTCAAGCTTTTTAAGATGTACCCTCGGCGTGTCGCTTACTCCAAGCACATCGCACTGCTCAAAATAAAGTCCTGAGAATATTCTGTCTACTTCCGAGCTGTCATTTATCAGGGTAAAATAAACGCCCCAGTAATATGATTTATCCTCGCTTGTAACGGTAAATTCAACATATGGGTTATTTTTATAGGCAGAAAGTTTTTCAAAGCTTTCTTTCGGAAGTCGTCCGAAATGAGCGTTAAGATATTTTAGGGTCAAAAGTTTTTCGGTTTCAACGCCCAAGCCTATAAAGTGTGTTGTATCAACAAGATTTTCTCTTGCTTCCGTAAGCTGTTCGGCTATAAATTCTCGGTCGTCCACAAGTGCATCTATTTCCTGCGATGTTTTATTTGAAAAAATATTCATTTCCTCAAAGCTCGGATTAAATTCACTTACATCTACCAAATTAAATTTTCTTTTTGTAAGTCCCAACGACGCTTTTAAATTCGCAAGCGGCTGAGCGTAAATGTTTTTAGTCTGAAGATGTGAAAAATCCTTTGTGTTGCTGTAAAATGATGAAACATCATCAGGATGGAACACGCCGGACTCTCCGAGAACCGAAATTACATCATCGATGTCTTTCATCATACCGATAATGCTTACGGCCTGCATATTTGATACAGCCAAGTTAAAATCACCTCTTTTGAGAGTCAGGCTTAATAGATAAGCAATGACTGTATTAATTTTGTATCAAGCTTATATCTTATTCCCTCAATGAGACTTACAACATTCATCAGCTCAGTTTCGGTAACAAACATATAAGACATCATAACGACAGACGGGTTATTTGAAAAATGCATATTTTTTCTTGCCAGTCTGTATTTTACCCTCGGACTTATATCACTTGCGTATACATAGCCGATTTTGTCAATCAGGCCGCCGTTATGCGTAGACTGCATCACGGAGAATACTTCTGCCGAGGATTCCGCCCTGCACATCATATCAACCGCTTTCGGGCTTATGTCGCAGTAGTTAAGCAAAAGGTTGGATTTGATTGCTTCGGGGGAGAGATTATAATATTTTTTCAGCCTTAAAATTCTTGAAAAAATATTGTAATCGTTTACTGTGTAGAAAAAGGAAAGGAGATCGTGTTTTTCTTTTCCTTTTGCTTTTTTGTTGATGATTTCCAGCATATTTGAGAATATGAAATCATAAAGCCTGTTTTCAATTTCTGAAATATGCAGGCAACCGTTTTCATCGGGAGAGAAGTTGCTCATAATCTCGTAATAAGGAGATTTTGTCAGAGCATTAAGAAACTCTCCGTAATCTTTTGCGTTTGCGAGGCCGTTTATATCAATATCCGTGTGCTTTGAAAAATAAGAGGGAAATTGATAAATAAACTTTTCGGTGGAGTTTGAATTAAGAAGCACAAGGAATCTTATTATTTGTTCAACCTCTACCGTTTCTATAACATATCGGGAAAATCCGACACTCACACTTGAGTCGTATCTGCAAAGCGAGTCAAACTCATAAAAAAGGTTTTGTCTGAGCAGAGCCTCAAGTAATCCTCTGTGAACATCTCTTTCGTTAATATCACGAAGCGATGCGGAATAGTGCGTGTATGATTTAAGATATGACATAACCTCGGTGACGCTTTGACATGCCAGCAAATTGCTGTAATCCTTTTCGGTTAGCCGTTTGCCGAATTTTGCCCTTGCTTTTGTCAATACGGCAAAAGAAGTGTTTGGCATAACTGCACACACCTCCTTAAATTAAATAAAATTGTCAGCTGAGAGTGCGTTCGACTATTGCGTCGACCCACTTTTCGCAGTTAAGCTCATAGTCGGACTGAAGCTTAATGTGAGCGGATTTTTGCTTGCTCTGAACCTCTTTCCAAAGCTGATCTGCCTTTTTTTCTTCAGCCGCGTCATTGTTCTTGATTGTTTCCAAGGCTTTGCTCATATACTCGTCGTATATTTTTTTAGATTCCTCTTTAATCTGTTTTGTGAGCATTTCCTTTTCTTCAAGAACTTTTTGCTCCATTGCTTTAGCTTCGTTGTCAGCATCAACAATTTTTTTAATCATGTTTTCCAAAGTAACAACACCTCCAAATAAGCCCTGCGCAAAGTTACAATATACGCAAGTGGCAAATTTAGTTTTTGAGAGCCTGCAGGGGAGCAGGTATTCTGCCGCCTCTTTTTATAAATACTTCGGGCGAGCCGCTTCTTACAGGCATTACGGGACCTCTTCCGAGAAGTCCGCCAAAATTGAGTTCTTCACCAGCTTTCTTTCCAATAGCAGGAATAAGTCTTACGGCTGTTGTTTTGGTGTTTACCATTCCGATAGCCGCTTCGTCGGCAATAATAGCCGAAATGACCTCGGGAGTCACATCTCCCGGCACAACAATCATGTCAAGACCGACAGAACATACGGCTGTCATTGATTCAAGCTTTGTAATATCAAGATAACCTGTCTTAGCTGCATTTATCATTCCTGCGTCTTCCGTAACAGGAATGAATGCGCCGCTCAAACCGCCGACATGAGAAGATGCCATAACGCCGCCTTTTTTAACCGCGTCGTTAAGCAGGGCGAGAGCAGCGGTTGTTCCGTGACATCCGCAAACCTCAAGTCCCATTTCCTCAAGTATATATGCAACGCTGTCGCCTACTGCGGGAGTAGGTGCGAGCGATAGGTCTACAATACCGAACGGTACACAGAGACGCTTGCTTGCTTCCTGTGCAACAAGCTGACCCATTCTGGTGATTTTAAATGCTGTTTTCTTAACCATATCTGCGATTTCGGTAATATTTTTGCCGCAACCGTCCTTTGCAAGTGCAGCTCTTACGACACCGGGGCCCGAAACGCCTACATTTATAACTGTATCAGCTTCTCCCACACCGTGAAAGGCGCCGGCCATAAACGGATTATCTTCGGGTGCATTGCAGAATACAACAAGCTTTGCGGCTCCTATGCAGTTTCTGTCTGCTGTAATTTCAGCAGTCTGTTTAACAATTTTTCCCATCATTTTCACGGCGTCCATATTTATACCGGCTTTTGTCGAGCCGATATTTACCGATGAGCACACAAAATCAGTTTCGCTCAACGCCTCGGGAATACTCTCAATAAGCGCATAGTCGCCGCTTGCAAAACCTTTTTGAACAAGAGCCGAATATCCGCCGACAAAATTTACTCCGAGCTCTTTTGCAGCTTTGTCCAGAGCATATGCAAATTTAACGATTTTTTTGCTCTGACAGGGTGCCGCTACCATTCCGATAGGCGTAACGGAAATTCTCTTGTGAATAATCGGAATACCGTATTCACTTTCAATGGCTTCACCCGTTTTAACAAGGTCCTTTGCGCTGCGGCATATCTTGTCATAAACCTTTGTGCACGCCTTGTCAATATCCTCATCAATGCAATCGAGAAGCGAAATACCCATGGTAATTGTCCTGACATCAAGGTTTTCGTTGTCTATCATATTTATGGTTTCAAGTATGTCCTTGGTTTCTAACATATCGATGTTCTATCCTTTCAGACTCAGATTATATCTTATGCATGCTGTTGAATATGTCCTCATGCATAATGTGGATCTTTGTTTTACTTGCCTCTCCGACCTTTTGAAGATTCTCTTTTAACTGATCAAAACCAATATTTGATTTATCAATCTCAACAAGCATTACCATTGCAAACATATCCTGAAGAACACTCTGCGTTACTTCAACGATATTTACATCTGCTTTTGCGCAGGCGTCGGAAACTTTTGCCAAAATTCCCACTGCGTCTTTACCTATAACTGTAATTATTGCTTTCATAAAAACCTCCTGTTTTTGCAGGAATAAAATAGTGAACTTGCAATATTCCGCAAAAAGTCTTATTAAAAGATATATAGTCTCATTGTGGTTAATTATATACTGAATTTTGACTAATGTAAAGGCTAATATTGCATAAATTTAATTGTTATGATATTATTTTTTTGGGAGGAATAAAGCTTATGAAACTGTGTGACTTGCATACACATTCCAATAATTCTTTTGACGCACAAAACACGGTTGAGGAAATGTGCGAAAGTGCAATAAAAAGCGGTTTATACGCTGTTGCAATTACAGATCATTGTGAGGCACCGATGATAGGTTACGGGACAAAGTGTGAATACGGAAACTTTGACGAGCTTATCCCGAAGTCAATTTCAGACGCATTCGCCGCAAAGAAAAAATATGCGGGAAAATTAAAAGTACTTTGCGGAATTGAGCTCGGAGAACCTATGCATGACATTGAACTTACAAAAAGGGCGTTAGCCTACGGTGCAAGCGATTTTACGCTTGCTTCCGTGCATAATTTAAAAGGTATGAGCGATTTTTATTTTATTGATTATTCAAAGGTTAATGTTGATGAAATTTTGAAACTGTATTTTGATGAACTTGCAGAAACAGCAACTTTTCAGCATTTTGACAGCCTTGCTCATCTCACATACCCTCTGCGTTACATAAAGGCAAAAACAGGAAAAATTCCTAATCTTTCAGCCTTTAAAAAGCAGATAGATGACATATTTAAAATTCTTATAAAGAACAATAAAGCTCTTGAAATCAATGTTTCGGGATTGTTTAAGGATTTAAAATCCACTTTGCCGGGTCAGGAGTTGGTATCAAGATTCAAAGAACTCGGCGGAAAGTATATAACAGTCGGTACTGACTCCCATAGTGTTGATTTTGTAGGAAAAGGCATAAGAGAAGGGATAGAAGTAGCTAAAAAAGCGGGTTTTAGTAATTTTACAATTTACGAAAATCATATTCCGATTCTTATACCTATATCTGATTGATGTTAATACTTATAAAAAGCACAAAGCCTCACGGAAGAGAATTTTACTTTCCTGTGAGGCTTTCTATTTAACTAATATTTAATTTATTTTTTAAAGTAAGAGCTTCGTCAGCGTATTTACATCATAATCAGACTGTCGGATTTAAGGCAAAAACAATTGCTCTTCAAGTTAAATCTTCTTGGCAAGTTCTTTTATATATTTTTTAAGCTGTTCACCTGTTTCGGGATGATTCAGACCCACTTCAATCTGTGCCTGTAAAATACCGAATTTATTACCCATATCGTATCGTTTGCCCTCAAATTCAACGGCGGTCATGCCCTTTGTTAACGCAATTTCTCTCATGGCGTCGGTAAGCTGTATTTCCCCGCCGGCGCCGGGTTTTGTGCGTTCAAGAATATCAAAGATTTCAGCAGGCAGTACACATCTGTCAAGAATTGAATATAATGAGAGTATCTCGTCTTTTGTCTGAGGCTTTTCTTTCATATCCGTGCACTTGAACACATTATCATGGAGTTTTTCAACTTTAAGACAGCCGTACTTGTGTATTTCTTCCTCAGGCACAAGCTTAACCCCGACAACGCCTTCACCGTATTCTCCGTAGCAGTCAATGAGCTGTTTAACAGCAGGTGTTTTGCTTATGATAACGCCGTCACCGTACATTACGGCAAACGGTTCGTTGCCGACAAATGACTTAGCCTTCAGTACTGCATGTCCGAGGCCTTTCATTTCTTTTTGCCTTATAAAAGTAATATTTGCGAGATTTGATATGCTTCTTACCGTTTCAAGAAAATCCAGTTTACCGCTTTTTTCAAGCATTGCCTCAAGCTCGGGAGACGCGTCAAAATGGTCTTCAATAAGTCCCTTGCCCCTGTTTGTGATTATAAGAATATCAGTAATACCCGCAGCTACTGCTTCTTCAACAATGTATTGAATCGTAGGCTTGTCCACAATCGGGAACATTTCCTTAGGCATATTTTTAGTCGCCGGCAAAACTCTTGTCCCGAGACCCGCTGCCGGGATTACAGCCTTTTTTATTTTCATACTATTCCTCCGAATTGGTTTAAAAATTAAAAAACAGCGGGATATAGGTGGTAATCATATACGCAGCCGCAAAGCAGATAGCAAGTGCAAGATTTACCCCTCCGCATCTTTCAAGCTCGCTGTTGTTGTTATCTTTATTTTTTTTCTTTATTGCCGAAATCTTTTTCGAGCAGTATCTGTAATAGGCTCTGTTTGCGGTAAAGCCGCAAATAAACATAATTATTCCCTTGCAAAGCCCCAAAATATAAGGCAGATATATGAACATCACCTGATCCATAGGAAACTGAGATGAAAGAGAAAAAGTATAAAACATATGAATTCCGTCAGGCATCTCAGCTATTGTGGTAATAAGGGACTGGTATTCGGGCATAAGCTGAATAAAGTTCTCTGCCGCGGTTAAAGCGATAGTGAGCAAGGTTATAATTATTCCCGGTATAATCATTTTTCTATACAAGAAATATAAACCTGAAAACAGAAAAGCCGCAAAATTAAATTTTGAAACGCCCTGCTTCTTTAACCTGCTGAAAACAAGCATAAAATACGGTGTGTTCTTTCCGATAAACTTTGACATTTCCCCTGCGGTAACATTTTCGGCGATAGGTTCATCGCTCTTAATACCCGCCATAGGGTCAAAAAAGACAGAATTACCGCCATAGCCGAACGGAGGAACACCCTGACCGAAAGGTGTTCCGTTATTATTGTTCTGCGTATTGTCAGATGAGCTTTGCTTTCTGTCCTGTTCACTCAGCGGAAATCCGCACTTGCTGCAATAAAAAGTAGTTTTTTCATTTTCAAAACCGCAGTTTTTGCAGACAACCGTGGCTTCTTCCGCGCTGTCTTTATCGTCGGTATTTTCGTCCGTGCTTTGGTCAAACGAAAAATTTTCCGAATGTTTGTCTTCAAAAAAGCAATGACCCGTGCTTTCGTAGCAAGCCCTGTGATGAGGAGTACCGCACTCCGGACAAACGACAATATCGTCACCGCTTTTAAAAAATTCATCGCATACGGGGCATTTGTATTCAGTAAATTCCATAGTTTCCTCCCGTATATTCTTTTGCAGATTTATTATATCAAAAAACAGCAATAAATGCAACAATAATAATTAATTCAAATATAAGTTTACATTTACCATAAAATTTGATATAATAACAAATTGTAGTATGATAAGTATATCTATGAGAAAGGTATGTGTTTATGGTACAATTTGAAGAATTACTGCTCAGGCTTCAGGCGCTCAAGCCCGAAATCGACGATTTGTCGGATGCTCTCGGAATGAAAGGTATGCTTTCCGAGATTGAGCAGCTTGAACTAAAGGCTACTGAACCGGGGTTTTGGGACGATATAGAAAATTCCCAGAAAATTTTACAGAAAACAGGTGCATTAAAAGGTAAGGTTGAGGCGTACAACGAGCTTGTTTCAAAATATGAGGATACCTGTACTTTAATTGAACTTGCGAATGAGGAAGAGGATTTATCGCTTTTGGAAGAGGCCGAAAAAGAGGTAGAAGCGGTTAAGGAGAATCTTGAAAAGCAAAGACTTCAGACGCTTTTAACGGGTGAATACGATAAAAATAACGCAATCCTTACATTCCATGCGGGTTCAGGCGGAACCGAAGCTCAGGATTGGGCGGAAATGCTTTACAGAATGTACACCCGCTGGGCAGAAGCTCACGGCTTTAAGGTTAAAGAGGTTGACTATCTTGACGGAGATGAGGCAGGACTCAAAAGCGCTGTGCTGCTTATTGAGGGAGAAAACGCATACGGTTATCTTAAAAGCGAAGCCGGTGTGCACAGGCTTGTCCGAGTATCGCCGTTTGATTCGGCAGGAAGGCGCCACACAAGCTTCTCGTCATTAGAGGTTATGCCCGAAATGGACGATGATATACAGGTTCATATAGCGCCTGAGGATATAAAAATGGATGTTTACCGTGCAAGCGGCGCGGGCGGTCAGAAGGTCAATAAAACTTCGTCGGCTGTTCGTCTCACGCATATTCCTACCGGCATTGTGGTTGCAAGCCAGGTTGAGCGAAGCCAGTATCAAAACCGAGATGTGGCAATGAAAATGCTTATTTCAAAGCTTGTTGAAATCAAGGAGCGGGAGCATCTTGAAAAAATCGAGGATATTAAGGGTGTACAAAAGGAAATTACATGGGGCTCTCAAATAAGAAGCTATGTGTTTATGCCGTACACTATGGTAAAGGATCACCGAACAGGATTTGAAACAGGTAACATTCAGGCTGTAATGGACGGCGATCTCGACGGATTTATAAATGCGTATTTAAAATGTGCAAGTCTGGGTACTTTGCAGAAATAAGAGGTATTAATATGAAATATTTTGTAATGCTCTGCGACGGAATGGCTGATGAGCCTATTTCTGAGCTTGGAAATAAAACACCTATGGAAAAGGCTGTTAAACCCTGTATGGACAGCCTTGCCGCAAAAGGTGAGGTGGGAATGGTTAAGACGGTTGCTCCGGGACTTAAACCCGGCAGCGATGTAGCAAATTTGTCTGTTTTGGGATATGAACCTGCGATATATTACAGCGGCCGTTCACCGCTTGAGGCTGCAAGCATCGGCATTGATCTTAAAGATACCGATGTTACATTAAGATGTAACCTTGTAACTTTGTCCGATGAGGAAAAGTACGAGGATAAAACAATGGTTGATTACTGCGGGGGAGATATTTCAACACAGGATGCAAAGATATTGATAGATTATCTTCAGGAAAAGCTCGGAGATGATACATTCAGGTTTTATTCCGGTGTATCATACCGCCATTGTCTTGTTTGGAACAACGGAAATCCACATCCGGGCGTACTGACGCCTCCTCACGATATTTCAAACCGAGTAATTGCCGATTATGTGCCGAAGGGAGATGACACGGCAAAACTTTACGAGCTTATGAAAAAGAGCTATGAGCTGCTCAAAGATCACCCGCTTAACAAAGAAAGAGTGGCAAACGGCAAACACCCCGCAAATTCAATTTGGCTTTGGGGGGAGGGCACTAAACCCCGTCTTGACAGTTTCTTTGAAAAGTTCGGTAAAAAGGGCAGTATGATTTCAGCAGTTGACCTTCTCAAGGGCATAGCGATTTGTGCGGGAATGAAAAGCGTTGATGTTGACGGTGCTACGGGCTATATCGACACAAATTTTGACGGTAAGTGCAAGGCGGCGATCGAGGAATTTAATAATGGTGCCGATTTCGTTTATGTTCATGTTGAAGCTCCCGATGAATGCGGTCACCGCGGAGAAGTTGAAAACAAGGTTAAGGCTATTGAGCTTATCGACAAGCACATTCTCGCTCCCGTTACCGAGTATTTAAAAAGCGTTGATGATTTTGCCGTGCTTGTATGTCCCGATCATCCGACACCTATCGCAATAAGAACACACAATTCAAACGCTGTGCCGTACCTTATATACAGCAGTAAGAATGAAACCAACAGCGGTGTAAGCTGTTTCTGCGAAAAGGAAGCTGCAAAGACGGGCAATTATATAGAAAAGGGTTATACTATGATGAATTACTTTCTTTCAAAGTAACTTCATAAGCCTAAAGCGATAAAAGTTAAATATTATTACGATACTGTTATGACCTTGACGGATTTTTTCTGTCAGGGTCATATTTTTATGCTTGTCAACATAGTATTAATTAAGTCAAAAAACTATGGAGGAATTTAAAATGGCAAGAATTGAAGATAAGAGCCGTTTTTTACAGGCTGTAAAGTGTTTAAGTCCGTCTGTTTCCAAAAGGCTTATTCCCCTTTGCGGTCAGCTTGAAACAAAAGCTCAGGAGATACGCCTGCGAATCAACAGACCGCTTTGCGTTGTTTGTTCTGACATTACATACTATGTTACCTCATCGGGAGGACTTTCGAGCACTCCGATAGACGGTGCAATGCTTACGGTCGGCAGGGCAGATGTAGCGGATACATTTCAGAATATATGCAATTATTCGGTTTATACAAGACAAAATGAAATAATAAACGGTTTTGTAACGATGTACGGAGGTCACCGTGCGGGAATTAGCGGTACGGCAGTCATAAGCGGCGGCAAAATCACAAATATTCGTGATATTACATCAATAAATATCAGAATTGCAAGAGAATACAGAGATTGTTCGGTTAATCTTTTAAACAGGCTCGGCAGAATAACCTCAGGATTATTAATATGCGGTCCTCCTTGTTCAGGCAAAACCACCGTGCTGCGTGATATGGCAAGGATTCTGTCAACAAAGTACGGCAAAAACATTGCCCTGATTGACGAGAGAGGAGAGCTTGCGGGTGCCGTTTCGGGATCCTTTTGCAACGATATAGGAATGTGCGATGTGTATGATTCCTATAAAAAGAGCGACGCTATGATGCAGGCGGTAAGGAGTATGGCGCCCGATATTATAATTTGTGATGAAATAGGTGCGCAGGAAGATATATCCGCCATAGAGCACACCGTAAACAGCGGTGTGTCGGTTATCTCAACCGTTCATGCGGCAAACGAATTTGAGCTGAAACACAAAGAGAATATAAGAAGAATTTTTAAAACGGGTGCGTTTTCGAGAGTCGTTTTTCTGTCGGATAAAAAATCTCCGGGTAAAATTACAAAAATATCCGAAGCAGGTGAGATATTTGGCTCTTAAAATATTGGGAGGATTTTTAATTGTTTTGTCAGGTACTATGGCTGGATTTATGTATTCTAAAAAGCTCTTTATGAAAAGAGAATTCTATAAAAGAATTATAAATTTCACCTCTTCGCTGTCAGTGCAGCTTCGATACAGCACGGCAGATATTTTTACACTTTCATCGCTCTGCGCAGAAGCAGCGCCCCTTGATTTTTTTAATTTTATTAATAAAAAGAGCCTTCCTTTTTATTCGGTTTGGCAAAAAAATATAGAAGAGATACCGGGCAAATTTTCCCTTAACAAAAAAGATAAACAGCTTTTGCTCGAGTTTGGAGAACAGCTTGGAAAAACTGATGTTGACGGACAGCTCAAACACCTTGAGCTTTATGAGCAAATCTTTAAAAAGCAGCTTGAAAATGCGGAATCAGAAATAAAAAATAAATCAAAGCTCTATAAAACGATGGGCTTTTTTGTCGGAACGGCAGTAGCTCTGATGATAATTTAAGAGGTAAAAATGGATGTTGAACTTATTTTTAAAATTGCGGCAGTCGGAATAATCGTTGCGGTTTTAAGTCAGCTTTTGATTCGCAGCGGAAGAGAGGAGCAGGCGATGCTAACTTCTCTTGCGGGACTTATAGTAGTGCTCACGCTTATAATAACTCAGATAAGCTCGCTGTTTACAACAATAAAACAGCTTTTCGGTTTTTAAGATATGAATATTCTGTCAGTAAGCGCACTTGCAGTTGTCGCAGTAATAATAATGGTGATGCTAAAGCCCAAAAACGGCGAAATTGCGTTAATGCTCGGATTATCCTGTTCGTTAATAGTTTTGTTCGCCGTTTTGTCACAGGCATCTGCCGTAATAGAAACATTAAACAGTATCATAGCGGCATCACAAATCAGTACAAGCTATGTAGTTATTCTGCTCAAGGTAATAGGAATATGTTTAATAACCGAATTTGCAGTTAATACCTGCAAGGACGCAGGCAGTCAGTCGCTTGCAAACAATGTGTCGCTTGCGGGAAAAATTATGGTTACAATAACGGCATTGCCTCTTTATTACGATATTTTAAACACCGTGTTATCATTGACAGCAGGATAAAATATATTTTTATAATTCGTGAACTCAAAATATAGGTGTTATGCCTTGATTCCTCATTGGAGGCAAAGAAGTGAAAAAATTATTGATCGTATTAACAGCCGCGGCAGTTTTACTTACAATGTCGGTTTATTCTGTCGGGGCAGAGGAAACTTCAATGTTGTATGACCTCTCGGGCGTATATGACAGCTTGTCGGACGAGGCAAAAGAGAGTCTTAACAATATAGGAGCTGAGAGCGCAGACCCTGAAAAACTGTCTGAAATCAGTTTTTCTTCGGTAGTAGCAGAGATTTCCGATATGGCGGCAGAGAACAGTCCGTCCCCGCTGAGAGGTCTGATAAATATTACAGCTCTGCTTTTAATATGCTCTATTCTGACAGCCTACAAGGGCTCTCTGTCAAACGATATTTCAAATACAATAAACATCGTTTCCGCACTTTGCATAACCTGTGCAATAGTAATGCCTGCGGTAGATGTAATAAAAAGCGTTTCAGCTGTAATAGAAACCGCTTCAAATATAATGATTGCTTATTTACCTGTTATGCTGACAATAATGTCGGCTTCCGGACGAGCAGTAAGCGGCGCGGGGTATTACTCGATGATGCTTTTGGCGGGGCAGGGAGTAGGACAGCTTTCATCAAAAGTAATCGTCCCTTTTCTTAATATGTTTTTGGGAATAAGCGTATCATCAAGCGTATCTCCCGATATAAATCTTTCTGGGCTTGTAGGTTTGATTTCAAAATTAATTAAATGGGTTTTAAGCTTTGCTATGATGATTTTTTCTGCTTTGCTCACATTTAAGCAGATTATTGCAACATCAATAGATGATGTGGCCTCGAGAGCCGTCAGGTTTTCGCTTAATTCCTTTATACCCATAGTAGGCTCCGCTTTAGCTGATGCGTATAAAACGGTTCAGGGGAGCGTAGGTCTGTTAAAATCAGGAGTCGGAGTATTTGTAATAATATCTGTTGCCGTCGTGTTTTTACCCGTGATAATACAGTGCCTTATGTGGATTGCAACTTTGTGGCTGGGTCGTGTTACGGCTGAGATACTAAATATAGGGCAGAGCGCAAGACTGCTTGAGTGCGTTTCAACCGTATTTTCAACGCTGCTTGCGATAGCGCTTTGTATTATGGCGGTATATATCATTTCAACCGCAATAATATTGATGATAGGCGGTGGCGGCGGATGAGCGGTATACTTGCCGTCACATCGGCAATATGTGCCTCGGCGCTTATTTGTACGCTTGTTTCCGCATTTGTAACCGACGGAAGCACAAAAAAGATAATCAGTCTTGTTATGGGTGCATTCATAATCTGCTCAATGATAGGGCCTGTCAAAAATGCCGTTACCGGATTGGAAACTCAGATCAATAACATCCAACCGTCCGAAAATTCGGTTTCAACAGACGACGAGGCATACAGCAAGGAAATCGTAAATCAGACAAGAAAAAATCTTGAGTCTTCACTTAGAGATATATTGCTGCAAAATTCCGTTCAGATTAATGATTGTGAAATATTTTTATCTGTTACAGATGAAAACAGCATAATTATATCGTCGGTAAACATATATATAAGCAAGGAGTACATACAGTTTACCGATTTAATAAGTGAACTTACATTTCAAAATTTTTCGGTACAGCCAAGCATAATAACGGAGTAAAAAATGGAAGAAAGCAAAACCGTCAAATATGCGAAAAAGCTTTTTGACAATGACAAAATAAAAAGAATAATAATCATTGCGGGATTAGCCGGTATGGCGTTGATTTTTCTTTCAAATTATGTACAAATAGGAAATTCGTCAGGCGGTGAAAGGGAGGAGGAGTTTTCTGTAACAACTTACAGTACACAAATCGAAAACGACCTTCAGTCCGTGATCTCACGGATTGAGGGAGCAGGACAAACAGAGGTGCTTCTGACTATGGAAAACAGCGTAGAGTATGTTTATCTTGATGACAGCACCACAAAAACAAAGGAAATCGAGCCGCTCATTCGAGGTGTGCTCGTAGTTTGTGAGGGCGGTGACTCGCCTGTCGTGGTAGAGCGGATTACCGAGGCGGTAACAAAGTCGCTCGACATTTCGGCAGCAAAAGTATGTATTACAAAATTATCAGAATAAAGGTCGGTAGTCTTATGAAATTTCAGAAAAAATATATTGTACTTGCAACCCTTGTTTTGGCGCTCGGAGCTGCGGTATATGTAAATTGGCAGTTTTCAGATGTTAATTCTGACATAACGACAAAAGAGCTGGGAGCAGCCTCATATGTAAACGCAACGGTTTCAACCTCAAGCTCTGATGAAACCGTACAAACCTCGGCTCTGTCAAAGGAACAGCAAAATTACTTTGCAACCGAGCGAACAAAGCGTCAGTCAACCCAAGATAAGGTCATAGATGAGGCAAAAGAAATACTTGACATTGAAAATGTCAGCGAGAGCGAAATGACGGAGGCTCAAAAAAGTGTTGAAAAGCTCCTTAAAACATATACTGTGCAGGACAGTATAGAGAGCATAATAAAAGCTAAAGGTTTTTCGGAATGTCTTTGTTATATAAGCGACGAGGGGGTTACCGTAATCGTACCTGACACGGAACTCAACGATACATCCGTTCTTGTGATTGATGATGCGGTAACTTCGCACTACGATGTCAGCTATGAGGATATTTCAATAGTGGGAGCATAATATAATTAACGGGAGACACCTAAGTGATATGCTTAGATGTCTCCTGTTTTTCTGTTGTATGGATTAAGAACTTTCAGCTTGAAGTTACCTGATATACTGCATGATATTTTTGAAAAAGTATTTTATCAAGAATTGAAACTCTGTCGTTACAGTTAAAATCAGAAGATTGGTTACCTGAATTCCGGTATTTTGGTAAATTAGTCAAAAAAACAGCAAATATACTAAAGCGTAACAAATAATTCAATAACATTAATAAAATATACAAATTGACAATGCCTTTAATAAATTGATACAATCAAATTGATTATACAAACTAATGAAGGTGAATATTATGCGTAAATTTTCAAGACCCATTGCTTTACTTTTATCAGTTATCACCGTGATGTCTGTTTTTATCGGATGCAACGGCAAAAGCGATAATGATTACTATGAACCGGTTGCCGATGTGTACGATGACGACAGGGGTGTTATAGACAGTATCGGAGATAAAATGGAGGAGGCTATAGTATCTGTGTTTCAGTCAGGTTGTAAAAGTGCCGGAACATCAATAGGTACATGGGCTTATAAGGGCATATTAAATGCGCTTGGTTTTGAGTACGGTAAGGACTATACTCTTGAATACGTTAAGCAATGCCTTGAAAAACTTACTGAAATAGAAAATTCAATAGGTGATATCAAGGAAGAATTATCAGAGATTAAGGAAATCTCAAATGACTCCAAGTATTCGGCGGTTTATGAATACTATGTAAGCTGTTATAACAATTTGTGTTCAGACGCCAAAACCGCTTACAAAACATTTGTTGAACTGAATAAAAAGTCTGAGGATAAAAGTATTGACGAGGCTACTCTCGCAACTAAATGCGAAGAATTTGATTCTATTCTCAGCAATCAATACCCGTCACTTGAGAAAGAGGTCTTGACTTTGGGTTATTCCGTATTGGGTAATACTTCCCAATCCTCAAAGACCACAAAATACAGCATTATGGATACAATGCGTTATTTCGCAGAGGAGGAGACTCCTTTCAGAAATCAAAGATATGAAATAGAAAACAGCGTTATTGTTCCGACTATGACGCTTTACGATTACGGTCATCAAATGATAATTTGGGACTTGGCGTATAAGCTTGAAGATTACGGCGTTACAAGTATCTATACAGCCGCAGACGGTACTGTTATCGGTTTTAAATATATACCCAAAGGAAAAACCACCGAAGAAAAATACCAGTGTTCCTTGAGTGATATTTCCGATTTTTCTTCAAAATACAGCAGTGATTTGAAAGAATTAGAGCTGAATAATGCGGAGTTTGTGGATGCAGACGATAAGTTGGGCATTACGGCATACAATTTGTTAGTTAGATATGAAGAACTTAAACAGCAAAAGGTTTCGGTTTGGAATAAACACGATTCAATGCCTCATGAGAAAATAAAAGACAATACAAATGTTCTTGAAACCTTGGATAATAAAGAGATTAATACCGAGGTAAAAACAATTACCTGTAAAGATTTTTTACAGCCTTACAACGGAGTAAGCGGACAAAGAACATCTACTAAGAGTTATTATGATTTTAAAATAAATTGTGATGTTGCAAAAGTTATGACCAAAAACGAGTTTATAAAATTTGTTGATGCCATCAAGGGCTATGCGGGAAACAGAACATTTAGAGAGTTTTTAACAGATTCGGGCTTTGATTTTCCGACTAACAATAAGTCGGATTATTGGCTAATAGGTTTTAACAGCGACGGATATTACGAATTGTCCTCAACTTGGAATCACGGATACCGCGCATACTCAAAATACATTGCAAAAAACCACTCGTTTAACAGCATAAGCGTTAAATTGGATGAGAAAATATCCGATTTTGCAAAAAATCAGGATTTCGTAAAGGTACAGTATTTTTCACAGATAGACTATGTTAATCACTACACTACCTGCGGAAAGTATGACTACACCACATATGAAAATCCCATCATAGTTGAGTCGGCAACCTTAGAATACGAACCAAAAGGTGACTGGGATGTTGCCGCCGTATCAACTGACGGTAAAAACTATTCCAGCAGTGCGATTAAGTATTATACTATCGGCGGAATAGGTAACACAATTTCCGGTTCCGTGCATGCTTTGGACACAAATAACTATTGGAATAAACAGTAATGGATATTTTAAATTTTATTTTTACAGATGTTCCCCCGTGGCTTCTGTATTGGATTATCGGTATATTAGCGGCACAGATTTATTTTCAGCTTAACGGCAGGTTTGTAGGCTTTCGCTGGTACAAGTCATTGTTATTCGGAGTTTCTATGCTTTTAACCGAGATGATAGGGGCAAAGTTTCTCTACATAGCGGAAAATTTTGACAGATTCAGCCGCGAGGGTCTTACATTCGGCGGATTTTCGTTATTCGGAGTATTTATATCCGTGCCTGTTTTCCTCGTTGTTTTATCCAAACCGTTCGCAGTAGGTTACGGCAAACTGTTGGATTTCAGTTACGGAGGAATTCTCCTTGAACTTGCGTTTTACCGCGTGGGATGCTTTTTTACAGGCTGCTGCGGTGGGCCTCCAGTTTCTTTCGGAGTTTTGATGCCCGACGGCACAAGAAGAATACCTGTGCAGCTTATTGAGGCGTTTTTAGATTTGCTGATATTTGCGGTAATATTCTATCTTTACAGAAACAAGAAATTGCCGAACGGGGCGTCGTTTTGTCTTATGCTTTCCTGCTACGGATTATTGAGATTTGTCCTTGAGTTTTTGAGGGTAAGAAATAATGTTTTTGGGGAATTATCCGTATCTCATCTTTTGGCATTGACCGCATTTTTAACAGGAAGCATTGTATTTTTTGTGCTGTTAGGTAGAAGTAAAAATGAAAAAAAGAATTTATAAAATCTTAAGCTGCATTATTGCTTTTTCTCTGCTTTCGCTTGTCCTCTCGTCTTGTGATTTATTTAAGACTTCCGAATCCTT
This sequence comes from uncultured Ruminococcus sp., assembly GCA_944415425.1. GTDB lineage: Bacteria > Bacillota > Clostridia > Oscillospirales > Acutalibacteraceae > Ruminococcoides. The sequence goes on from CALYBP010000010.1 coordinate 23,669, forward strand.
TACTTTGCTGATTTATATGTGCGGAAGTGATTTGGAATCGGAGAGAGGGTATGCAACAAAAAATATATCCGAGATATTGTCCGCGGACATTGCGGAAAACGTAAATATAGTTATACAAACAGGCGGAACGAAAGAATGGAAAAGCTACGACATACCGTCTGACAGTTTAAATCGTTATACTGTCAAAGACAATGAGCTTGTTTTTTTGGAAACAACACATCAGGCAAGTATGGGGGATCCTGAAACCCTATCAGATTTTGTCAGCTGGGGAACAAAAAAATATCCTTCGGATAATTACGGCATTGTTCTTTGGAATCACGGAGGAGGCAGTCCGTGGGGAGTTTGCTTCGATGAAAATTTTGATGATGATGTTCTGACATTATCGGAGCTTGATACAGCCCTCTGTTCCGCAGAAAAAAGCATTTCGGATAAGTTTGAGTTTATCGGCTTTGACGCTTGCTTAATGGCAAATTACGAAACTGCCTCGATAGTATCAAAATATTCCCGACATATGATTGCAAGTGAAGAAAACGAGCCTGCGGGCGGCTGGGACTACAAAGTATTGGCTGAAAATTTGTCAAAGGATTCGTTTTATCAGTCACTTTTGTCGGGCTATGCCGAAAAATGCAGGCTTTCCGATAAAGAAACATTTACATTAAGTGTATTTGACTTGAACGGCTTTGACAAAATAAAGCAGGATTTTGACCTTATGATTTCAAAACTTGACACTATGAACCTTACATCGGTAGTTAAGTCTGCTCAAAATTCAATCAGCTTTGGAATTAATGCGGAAGAAATTTATACCAATCTTATCGACATGGGCCAATTCGCGTCAGCCGTCGGCTGCACACAGCTTGAAGATTCGATTTCCGATTATATTATGTGTCAAAACGGAGAATACCGTTCAAATGCGGGCGGACTGAGTTTTTACTATCCCTTAAAGGATATGAGCTCTGTTGACGCATATATGGATATTGCCGATGAAAGTTATCGGAATTTTCTCAAAAAGAATTACACAACAACCAACGATGAATTTATATCCGTAACAGGAATAGAGGATAAAGACGGAAGGTTGTTTGTCACTGTTTCGCCGGAAAGTGTAAATCACATTGTCAGTGCTTCTTATCACCTGTTGCAGCTTGAAACAGAGAATAATAAACAGACAGCTTTCGTTTTGGGTGAGGACACAGATATAACCTTTGACGGAGTCAACGGTTATACGGTTAATTTTAAAGGATACTGGGTAACCTTCGGCGGAGAATTTATCCATTTTCACATTTCGGAGGATGACGAAAAATACACAAAATATTCTTCTCCGGTAAAGGTGAACGGCAAAGATTGTGATATGCGGTTTGTTTATGATAAGAAATCATATGAAATTGTGCTTGAGGGTTATGTCGAGGTCGGAGACGCCGCGGGTCGAATAATGGATTTTGCGGACAACGATGTTGTGACATTACTCTATAATGATGATGACGAAAGCAGCGGAACGCTCAAAGAAGGTAAATCAATTACTTTTTCTGAGGATGTTATTCTTGAAGTTGCTCTGTTGCCCGTGGGAAATTATCAATACACGGTAAAATTCAGCGATGTTTACGGTGATGAATACCAAGCAGGTACTGCAAATACTTATTTTGACGGAAAGAATATGAAAATAATCTCAATAGATGACAACAGTATTGACTATGATTTGTGATAACACTGATACTTTTATAACTATTCAGATATATGTGCTTTTGTAAATTTCGGCATAAAAAACCTCCTACGGTAGTTTTGTGTTACCGTAGGAGGTCTTGCTTTTGTTATCGATCATATCCGTTTGTTTTATTTCTCAGGATAATTTTTTAGATATAAAAGGAATGATTTTTTTATTTTCCGAGACAGGTGTTAACATACACCGATTGATTTTATTATTTTTATATTTAAAATTTTATTTTATTATATTAAGATTATATATGTAATTGCAGTCAACATCTGTTGATATTCCGTCAACTTTTTGAGTCCAGGTGTATTGGTGGAGATCGTCTGTAATGTCAGAAAAATCGCCGTCAATCTGTGCAAGCCATGTAGAATAATTCTTTTTAAGCTTATCTTTGTCAATATTCCAGTACATTCCGTTTGTGGCGTAAATACCCGCCTGATAGCCGTTGCTTTCAAGTGTGCTGCAAAATGCGTCAATCAGACTTGTGAGTGCGGTCTTGCTCAGTTCGGCCTGTGACCATTCCTCAACATCATAATATACGGGCATATCAAATTCTTTTCCTTTAATGCAGTATAAGCAGGCTTCAGCCTCTTCCAAAGCCTCTGCTTTTGATGTGGCATATGCATACCAGTATGCGCCTACTTTAAGGCCTGCGGCTTTTGCTTTTTTATAATTTTCCTCAAATCGGGCGTCTTTTTGATATGTTTCTTTACCGTATCCTGCACGGATAATGACATAGTCATATCCATCTGCTTTTACTTTTTCAAAATTTATGCTTGACTGCCATTCCGAAACATCAAGACATTTTACCACGCTTCCGCTTACGGTAATTTTACAGGTAGCTTTTACCCCGTTTAACAGCGTGCATGTTATTGTCGCCGTACCCTGCTTTCTTGCGGTCACAAGTCCTCCGCTTTCCGTTACAGAAACAATAGCTGAGTTGCTTGTTGAATATGATCTGTAATATGCTGCCGTTCCGCTTGGTACCGAACTGTTAAAATCAAAGGTTTGTCCTACCTTTATTGTTAAAGAGCTTTTATTCAGAGTAAGGCTTGTGGCAAGTTTTTTTACTGTTACAGTACAGGTCGTTTTAACACCGTTTGCCAGGGTACAGGTTATAGTTGCGGTACCTGCCGTTTTTGCTGTAATCAAGCCTCCGCTTTCGGTAACAGAAGCAACCGATGAATCATTTGTTGAATACGCTCTGTAATATGCAACAGTACCGCTCGGTACAGTGCTTGTCAGGTCAAATGTTTCACTTATTCCCAGTGTGAGGCTTGTCTTGTTAAGCGTAACGCTTTGCGCCATTGCTCCCACCGTTACCTCACACCTTGCCGTAACGCCGTTTGCAAGCGTACATGTAACAGTAGCAGTTCCTATTCCTTTTGCGGTTATAATACCTCCGCTCTCCGTAACAGAAGCAACCTCCGCGTTGTTTGATGAGTAAGCTCTGTAATAAGCAACAGTACCGCTCGGTACTGTGCTGTTAAGATCATAAGTTTCGCCGATTCCCAAATTAAGACTTGTTTTGTTAAGCGTAACGCTCTGCGCCATCTTACCGACAGTAACCTCACAGCTTGCAGTAAGACCGTTTGAAGATGAACAGGTGATAGTTGCCGTGCCGCTTGAAATCGCCAATACTGTTCCGCTGTTATCGACAACAGCTATTTTCGGATTATCTGAAGCAAAAATAAACGGAAAATCAGGCGAGTCAGAGTCAACGGTTAAGTTATACACTTCGCTTTCGCCGAGATTTATGCTTTCTGTATTAAGCGCAAGTCTCGTGGGATATTTTATTTCGTTTGACTCAACAAGGAGTTTTTGCAGATATGTAGCGTCATTGATAGTTAGCTCTCCGTCGTTATCAAAATCATATTCGTTTTGTTTTGCCTGTGAAAGAGCGGAAATGCCGACAATATGCTTTTGAATATCCGTTGCGTTAGATATTGTGTATCCGTCTGCGGAAACAACAAACACAGATGAAAATAAAAGACTTAAAACAAAAGCTGAAATTAAAATTAGCTTTTTAATATTCATTTTTTGTCTCCTTTTTATTGTATTGATAAGATAAGTAAATAAACCGGTACCATATATTTATACCATTTTTTTTAATCTTTTGCAACTTTAAATCAATTTGTGTATTGTTAATAAGTAAATTCTGTTCAAGACGGGATAAAATATATCGGTTATTTTATTGTATTTTTAAGTTGATTTATCGTGCAAAATATTGTACAATATAGTACATAAAATATAAGGAGGTCTCTTAGTTGAGCGAAAAAAATGATTTTTTAGGCTCCGAGCTTAAAAATGAAGAAAAGTTAGGAGCTTTGACAGATACAGAAAACAATGGCGACACAGTTTTGAATGATACATATACGACGGAAAATTTTCAAGACGAAATGGCCTTAAACCCTGATTTAGAGCAAAGTTATGCGAAAAAGTCTTTTGTTCAGGCACCGGTTATAATTTCACTTGTAATTGTACTGTTGATAGCTTTAGGATTTTTGGTTTTCAAGGTGTTTTTTGACACAAGCATCGTCGGTGATTGGACCGTTAAGTCAACAGCTACCGCGGATGAAGCCGGGTCTTCCGATGATGATTCAATAAAAAGCTACTATTGCTTTGAAAATAACGGAGTAGCTTCGGTGTGCTTGGGTTCAATGAGAATGGTTGGTACCTATTCGCTTGACACAAGCGAGGAAGGAACAAGAACTGTTACAGTAAGCGTTCCGTCAGCACTTGAGGGAACATTTGAGTACGATGTAACAGGAAATGCATTTACCGGCCGTACGCTTGTTCTGACCGATACCTATTACGGCCAGAGTGTTGAGCTTGCGAGTGACAAGCGTATAATACCTGAGGTGGAGCCGTTTGATGATTTCAAACCCAATGAAAAGCTTTGCGACAAGTGGGTCTTTAATGACGCTTATTACGGCACAAGTGCAGAGTACGAATTTAATGATGACGGAACGTTTCTTTTCTCTGAGGCGGATTCATTCTATCTTGAAGGTGTATATACATACACGGATGATTCTATAACTCTCAAGTATTACTCAACTGATGTTGCTACGACCGAGTTAAGCTATGAATTTGTCGATTCAACTATCGTAATAAACGGATTGCAGTACACAAAAGCTTCACAGGCGACAGCTGATCAATCGTAGTGTCATATATAAATATTTCAGGCAGCAGCGAATTTCGCTGTTGCCTTTTGTGTTTTTTGGAGGAAGTGAATATAATTCACGGTGAGGATGTATGAAAAATAAAGTGACCGTTTTTACAGCTATTATTTCTTTATCTTTGTTTTTCTCATTATCTACCGCTTTTGCGCAGACAAGCGACAAACTTGATACATTTAAAAATTGCAATAAGTATTATGTCGAGAACGATTCCTCCGGTGGTTATATTTTTGCAAGCACCGACGATACCCTTTACGCTGCGTATGCGTCGGATAATCTTACTGTTTATTATGCAAAAATTGATGGGATTATAAGGTCTGTGTGCAGAAACGGTGCGTACTCGTACGCCCTTTACGAGAAAAAACAAAATTATTATATTGTCGGGCTAAATTGCAAAAACGGAAAAACGGTGACATACAGCTTCGGTGAAATCGAGTCGCTGTACAACCTAAGCTTCACTTTCTGTAAAGGGAAAATCTATTTTATTTTTTCTGACAGCGCATACAGATACATAAAATGCTATGACTCTGACGGCAAATATTTAAAAACATATAATTTTTCTGAGTCAGTTAAAAGTGTATTTCAAAACGACTCGAAAGTTTATGCCGTTCTATACAACGGAGATATTTACAGAATTGATGAAAACGCACCAGAATATTGTACAAGTATCAATATTGAATACGACTTTTGCAATGCTGGCGACGGTTATTTATACAGTGAATCCGGTACGCTTTTTTCTCTTTCAAATAAAAATTATGATTATGTATTAAATGCAAATATTAAGTGTATTTATAAAACAGACGAAAAAATGATAAGCGCTAAAGGTAAAACAGCTTATTACAATGATGAAACATATGTTAACGGAAAGGATATAGAAGCTCTGCTCATTGCAGACGGCGGGGTTGTTATCATAGATAAAGATTTTAATTGCAGTTATATAGAATTTTCAAAGTTTACGAATCAGGCATACATAAATTACGGCGATATTAAATATTTTGGGAAAAATACTACCTACAAGATAACTGAGGACGGATATATAACCGGTGTTGAGAGCCAAACCACGGTTACACGATTTAAAGAGAATTTAACAAGACAGGTTACGCTGTATGATAAAGAGGGAAAAGAAGTAACAAGCGGTAAAATAAAGACGGGTTACAGAGCCGCCGTGCTTGGTGACATTTATCACATATCTGTTACCGGCGATGTGACGGGTGAGGGAAATGTAAAATCAAACGATGTTTCCGCCTTAATGTCCCACCTGACAGGTGAGAAAACACTTGAGGGCGTATATCTGGTTTCGGCAGATTACAATATGGACGGCAAGGTTGATAACTCCGACCTCGTTTATATTGCACGCTATGCCGAGAGGAAAAATTGAAATTTTTAGACCGATAATATACGCCCGCAGTTTCAGAGCTTTAATATATTTTCTTTAATTTGCTCAATTACTTTAATAAATATGTCATCGCATTGACCGGTTGGGTCAGTTAGACCCCAGTTGAGGTCAAATTGTCTTCCGATGTACGGACACTCAACATCACAGCCCATTGAAACGGCAATATCGGGTGCGGGTATTTTGTCAATGGTTTTGCTGTATTGGGTTTGCTCCATATCTATCGAGTAAAGCTTCTTTAGCAGACGTACTGCGTCTTGATTTATCCGAGGTTTGGTTTCAGTTCCCGCTGAATAAAAATCAAACTCATCTGAGCGAAAGTGCTTTCCGAGTGCTTCGGCAATTTGGCTGCGGCAGGAATTATGAACGCATATAAAGGCAACTATCTTTTTGCTCATATAAAACCTCACTTGTTAAAACCGTGTTTTTGCAGCAGTTTGATAATATCTGCAGTCTTTAAAATTTTACCCATAGATATTACCTTTTCGTTGAAAACAAGTGCAGGCATACTCATCACGCCGTACTGCGTAATTTTTGCCATATCGGTAATATATTCAACTTCTGTTGAAAGTCCGAGTTTTTTAATTGCTTCTTTTGCGTACTCATATTGCTTATGACAGGACTGACACCCGGTTCCCAGAACTTTAATTGAGGGCGTTTCGCAGTTGCCGCTTGATTTGGATGTGCTGCAATTTCCGATGTTGTTACTGTTATTTTCACAACTACAACCGCACTTGTTTGCGGTTTTATTTTTTTCTCCGTTGCTTTTCTTTCCGAAATTAAATAATGACATAAAAATACCTCGCTTTAAATTAAAATTTTATCAAATTATAAACGGCTGAATAATATTAAACACATAGCCTACAACAATTATGCCTACCGTACATATTGCAATGAAAATACCAAGCAGTTTTGGTTTTACGGCTTTACGCAGCATTATCATAGACGGCAGGGAAAGAGTCGTAACTCCCATCATAAACGACAAAACTACTCCGAGTAACGCTCCTTTGCTGAGAAGTGCTTCGGCAATAGGAATCGTTCCGAATATGTCCGCATACATAGGTATACCTGCAACAGAAGCAAGGATGACCCCGAACGGATTGTTTTCCCCAAGCATGGCAATTATGAAATCCTGAGGTATCCAGTTGTGTATAACGGCACCTATTGCGACTCCGATTAGTATATACGGGACTACCTTTTTTACGGTAAAACCCACTTGTTCGACTGCGTATTTTATTCGATCCTTAAACAAAAGATTATCTGAGCTCACCGAAAGGGAAGATGAATTGCGGATATATTCCTCAATTTGATTTTCAAGGTGTAGTTTTTCAATCAGCGAACCGCCTGCTACGGCAACAATCAATCCCAGCGCAACATAAATTAAGGCCACTTTCCATCCGAAAATTCCTGTCAGCAAGACAAGCGATCCGAGGTCTACCATGGGCGAAGAAATCAGAAACGAGAATGTTACGCCGAGGGGAAGACCCGCACTTGTAAAACCGATAAACAAAGGAATGGATGAGCAGGAGCAGAAGGGCGTTACGGTTCCGAGCAGTGCGGCGATGATGTTTGCCCATATTCCGTGAAATCTGCCGAGAATTTTTCTCGACCGTTCGGGCGGGAAAAAGCTTTGAATGTATGATATAATAAAAATCAAAACACACAGCAGTATCAGTATCTTAACAGTATCATATATAAAGAACTGTACGCTTTTTCCTATTGTGCTTGTTGTGTCCAGTCCGCAGGCGTTTAAAAGTGCGGAAGTCAAGCGGTTAAGCCAACTCATACAGAGGACTTCATTTTGAAAGAAGTCCCAGCTGTTTTTTAAAAAATCCATATAAAAAGCCCTTTCATATAGTTATATTTAGATGTATCTATATATTTTCTGTAAGAATGACCGTATTATCTCCCTGAAACTAATAAAGTTTAGGGGAAAATACAGTCCGAAATAAAATAAAATATTAAAAGTCTTTTTTAAGTTATCAGTTACAGCTTAAACAACCGGTGCTGTGATTTTCAACAGTTTTAAGTTCATTTAAAAAACTAACAGCAGTATTTAAACCTGCCTCAGATAGTGAGTAGTGCATCCACTTGCCATCTTTGCGACCTATAACAATTCTCGAATCACAAAGTATCTTCATATGATGAGAAAGCGTCGGCTGTGTTATATTAATTTCTTCTAACAGCTTGCATGCACATTTCTCGCCTGTACTAAGCAGCTTTAAAATTTTGATTCGGTTTTCATCGCAAAATGCTTTAAACATAATGGCTGTACTTTTCTCTTCCATTTATCGTTACATCTCCAATAGATTGTTGTCTATGTGTTATTGTATCAAATAAATAGATAAATGTCAATATAAAAATATCAAGTAATAGTATATGAAGATATTGCATATATTTAAAAATTGTGTTATAATTGCATTGAACCTATAAAGAGTGCGCGAGAGACAAGCTCGTTGACCGCACAGCAACCTGCAGTTTTGCAAGGTGCTAAGGCTTGTATGATGGGTGTTCTGATAATGTTATTACGGCCCCATTTGTCGATGGGGAGTTTTTTGCGCTCTTTTGGGTATTTACAGTCTAAGGGAGAGAGCAAAATGAAAATGAAATTATCAAAAAAATCCGTAAAAGGCAAGAGGAAAATTTCGGATCTTATCTTAAAAAACAGAACCGTTTACATCTATAGTGCAGATGCTCAGACGCGTTGTGCTTTTATGCGTGACGCAGAAGCCGAGGGTTTTATGTTCGGCGACGGTGTTCTGCCGACAGAACGAAGAGCTGATGATATTATGGCTGTCGGTGGCGATAAAACTATATGTTATTTGGGATTTGTCGGAAGAATTGCTTTTAGGAACGCAGATAAGGTTCATGGAAAAAAACTTATCAGAGTTGATTACAAAAAATACTCAAGCGGCGAGCGCAAATACATTATTAAGAAATCTTTACTGAATAGCATACGTCAGCAGAGGTAGATGGATGTATTATTTGTGTTGCTTTCAAAAGTTATAAAAATTATACTGAAAAAATGACGAGATTCTTAGGGGTCTTGTCTTTTTTTGGGCAGCGGCTTGTGTTAGCCTGCGCTCTATATATATTGATTATCTAACTAATTGAAAGGACGATGTATTGTGGTTAAGAAGGCAGAAAACATTTTGAATAATCGTGAGTTAATTATGAGATATTTGCTTTGCGTTGTAGGCTTATTTATTGCGGCTTTAGGCGTAGCGGTTACAAAAAAGGGTGACTTAGGCGTATCTCCTATTTCATCGGTTGCAAACATAATGAGTTTGATTTCTGACAGTATATCTTTGGGAACATGGCTTATAATTTGGAACTGTGTTCTTATTTTAGGTCAGATAATTATTTTAAGAAAGAATTTTAAGTGGATTCAGTTGCTTCAAATACCTTTTTCGTTTTTGTTCGGCATTTTTACCGATTTCGGTGTTTGGATTTTAAACTATATTGAAATAAACAGTTATCCCATGCAGATGTTTATGGTTATTGCGGGAACAGTTTTGCTTGCGTTCGGTATTTCACTTACCGTCATAGCAAATGTAATAATGAATTCGGGAGAGGCTTTTGTAAAGGCTGTGTCCGATACAATACACAAAGAATTCGGCAATATAAAAGTATTTTTTGATGTTGCCTGTGTAATAGCTGCCGTCGTGCTTTCTCTTGTTTTCTTCGGATTTACTTTGCAGGGAACAAGAGAGGGAACAATAATAGCGGCATTGTTAACAGGTATTTTTGTAAAAATTATAACAAAGCATATTTCAGCACCTATTAAAAGATCACTTGAAAAACAAAGATCTTAATTTATACAAGAAAGATCAGATTGATATGCACCCCAAAAGTCAGACACTTTCGGAGGTGCATATTTTTAAGTCAAAAAACTTCTCAAAAATTGTCGGGCAGAGAAGATTTGAAAATATCAGCCTGTCTGCTCGAATTGCGTGTCGAGGCACTCGTTTTTTCACTTTACGGGAAAGTGCTCAAAAATTGTCGGGCAGAGAAGATTTAAAAATATCAGCCTGTCTGCTCGAATTGCGTGTCGAGGCACTCGTCTTTTTATTTTTTAAGTTGAAAGCAAGCAAGAATTGTGTTAAAATACTTTTATGAGTAAAGAAAGGGTGTTCCCGTTGAAAAAGTGTGACTATTGCGCTAAGGAAATCTCGTATTTTGACCAGTATTGCTGTGAAGAATGTAACGAAAAAATGAATAAATTTTATGAAACGAGCCAAAAATTTGAAAAAATTTTTTCCGTTGTAAATGCGATTTGTGTATTCGGAATTCCCGTGGGAATATTCCTGTTCCCTTTTGCAAATACCGTCGGAGCCGTTATTGCATCGGTAAGCTGTTTTTTGCTCGGTCTTATGATAGTATTACTGCCTTTTCCTACTGAAAATATGATTTCAAAATTCAAATTAAAAAAAGCCATGAAAATAACAAGAATAATAGGCGCTTGTGTTATTTTTCTCGGAATTTTAATCTGGGGATTTTATTTTTTGATGAATATTACCTCTTAAATCGTCAACAATATTATCAGCATCTAAAAAGGAGGACTTTAAATGCTTGATAAAATTGCGTTGACAATCCTTATCATCGGCGGAATCAACTGGGGCAGCGTTGGCATTTTCCAGTTTGACCTTGTCGCGTGGATTTTCGGCGGACAAACAGGAATTGTAAGCAGAGTGATTTATGTTCTTGTGGGTCTTGCAGCAATATGGTGTATTTCTTTGCTATTTAGAGATTCAAGAGATACTGTAATGGAAAATTCATCAATAAGAGATTGACAGAATAATCGGGATTAACCATTAGATTTAGGTTCTATTTATCAAAATTATTTAATCCCGCTGCGAATTTAAACTTATAAAAAGCAGGCTGATTTCGGTATTTATCGGAGTCAGCTTTGTTTTTTGACCTCTAAAATGAGTAAATGTTATATGTTTAAAATTTAGCATCAGTAAGCAAAGGCAAGGAAAATAAAAAAATGAGGTTTTGGAATGATATTATTTATCTTCCCAAAACCTTTTTTTAATGTATACAATGATTAAGTTTAATTGCTTTATTGACAAAAGTATTTAAGTTTATCGTGGTATTCTTTTCGTTTATCACCAATATGTGCACTTGGGTGAATAGTTTGCATTATTTTTATTCTATCATGAGCATAATTTTGCAGGCCCAGATCTTTATAAGAAATATCAAAGATATCCCCACATGGATTTTTAACAGAAAGATTCTTGTTGTGCTCAAGCAGGATATTTAAAAAATGGCTGCCGAAAGCCCTTTTAATATGTTCATCATATCCCTTGCCGCAAAGAAAAATTATATGAGTTGGCTCTAAAATGTTAATTTCATGCAAAAATATGTTTGCATTTAGATCCTCATTATCAAATTTTGAGTAAACAATATCATCAAGGTCATAGTTTTTAAATATATTGTTTTTAGTATTATGACTGCAAGGTGTGTATTTCCCTGATAATGAAGTTTTATTTAAATTATTATTTAATATTGACAATACAAAATCCTCATTTAAATTATAATTATCCAAACATATTCCACTTATAATTTTTCTTGCTTTTAAATAAAAAGTATTCGGTGCGTCTTTAGCAGGAATATTTACCTTTTCATCATAACGATGTGCAATGGCATAATCATAAGAATAGTATATATCCTTTTGGTAATCTTCGTTAAATACAGTCACATTACCTTTGTTGGTGTTTGCTTCCTTACCAAATGTCATTATTTTAACTTGATTCTTAACATAAGAATCAAATGCGGTTAGTAATTGCATTTCGATTAGTTTATGCTTTCCTATTGTTAAATTGCCTAAATTATTCAATCCTTTATTTTGCATAACAAAAAACCATTTTTTGTATAGCGATAATAATCTACTGTTTAATTTGATTGTTTGTGGGCATTTGGTATTATCTTGATAAATTGTAATTTTTGAATAATCAAAGCTCATAGTATTTCTCCTCGCTTGTAGTTGTAGATTTAATAGATATAAGTCCTGAATGCATAATAGTGATGGAATATACAACATTACAAAAGAAATCAGATGGAATTTAATTATAAAATTTTATTTGCTAAAATTTTAATTGATATTCAAACGTCTGTATTTTCAAATTTATCAGTGATCAATCAAAAGTAACAAAGTGACCGCATTGGGTCAAGTCTGCATCCAAAAAAATAATTTGAACAGAAAGAACAACTACTTAACTAAGACATAGGCATAGTTAAGTAGTTGTTTTGGTCGAGGTGACAGGACTTGAACCTGCGGCATCTTGGTCCCAAACCAAGCACTCTACCAAACTGAGCTACACCTCGGTGAGCTGTCGAATCGACAGCCATACTATTATATCTTAAAAAGATGTTGTTGTCAATAAAATAAAATTGTATAAAAATTTTTTACAGCAAAGAAAGTTTTAAGTATATTTCGTCAGGAGAATTAAAATACACTTTGCAGTTGTAATTTTCAATATCTTCTTTCGACTTAAAGCCCCAGCCGTAAAGTACGGCGGCAAAGTCAACTCCCGCATTTTGTGCTCCGACAGCATCAACCGAGCTGTCACCGATAAATATTGCGTCTGACACATCAACTCCGGTTTCACGGCATGCCTGCAAAATCAAATCGCTTTTATTAAGGTTTGTGTTGACATCAGTAGCACAAACTGCGTCAAACAAGTCGGATATTTCATAAACTTCAAGCATATCTGATGTGAACATATTGTGCTTTTGCGTTGCGATAGCAATCTTGCAGCCGTTTTCTTTCAGCCTTATCAATGTGTTTTTAATTCCCGGGTAAAGCGAAAACATTTCCTTTCCTTTTTGAGAATATAGCTTGCTGTAATTATTTGCTGCGTATTCAATTTCGTCCTCTTTCATATTATACAAAACCCTGAAACCGTCATCAAGCGGAATACCGATAACACCGTACAGAGCTTCGTGATCGACCGGGGCATACCCCATTGCGGATGCAGTAGTATTAAAACAATATAAAATTCCGGGAGAAGTGTCGGCAATAGTGCCGTCAAATCCAAAAATAACCAATTTTTTCATAGCATCACCCATATATATAAACCAATCTAACAAGGTTAAATAATATTTTACCTTGTGTTAACATTTTACAGTAATTAAGTTAATTATACCACTACGACAAAGTAAATACAATAGTAATTTTTCTTGATATATACATATCAGTAAAACTTTAGAAAAATTGTATAAAAGCATCTTTTTAAGTCAATACTACAAGCGGAGGTGCTTCTATGAGCGATTATTATAAAAGAAACAGGAACAATAAAAAACGAAGCCGCCGGGAAAAGATAGGCTTTTACACGGCCTTTTCAATCTGCCTTATAGCAGTCAGTATGGCGATTTATTCAACTTACAATACAATGTCCGTGCCGAGTGATTCAAAGCAGCAAGCAACACAGCCGTCAACGGTTCAACAGGTAAATCAAGAGGTTACGGGCGTTGAAGAAACACTTGCCGAGCCTAAAATAGATACGACCGTAGAGAAGGTTACCGTTGTGTCTGAAACAGAAACCACCGAACCTCAAACAGACGCTGTATCACAAAATGCTCTTGAAACAATGCTGTCGACAGATCTATCTTTGACTTATCCGCTCAGCAGTAATAATATTATTCGTGAATTCAGCAAGGAGAGTGTGTACTTCAAGACCCCCAATGTTTGGAAGCCGCATTTGGGTGTTGATTTTGCCGGAGAAATAGGAGACGATGTCTGTGCTATGTCGGACGGAGCGGTAACAAAAGTCAGTGAGGACAAAATGTACGGAAAGACAGTTGAAATATCCATCGGAAATGCCGTATGCATTTACAGCGGTCTCTCAAAAATTGATGTAGAAAAAGGCGATTCCGTAGAAGCGGGGGAGAAAATAGGAAGCATAGGTGCAGTTCCCTATGAAGCAGATGACGAAAGTCATATTCACATTGCCGTAAAAATCAGCGGAAATTATGCCGACCCGCTGTCATTTATAGGAAATAACAATTAATCAGTGAATAATTAATAAATCAAGGTAATATAATTATATTAAAATTATAAATTAAAATTCAACTTTCTCAAAGATGATCGGCAAGCCCTCGTACCGCTTTAGGGGCACAAAATAAACGGAGGATACATTTTGTGTCCTCCGTTCTTTGTGTGGTTTTATGTCAAATGAAAAATAAATTAAATTATCATTCAAAATTAAAATTCCTTTTGAAAAAATTTTTATCTTTCACTTTCATGCCATTCTTCGTTTCCAAAGATAAAATCATCAAGATCCATAACGACGAATTTCATATACACACCTCCTTAATAAACAATACAGTATATTCAGGAAATGGTAATATATGCAGATTATTTTTTGTCAATAATATCAATATAGCTTAAAATAATCTCAACAGCCTGTTGTGTTGAAAGATTAGTGCTGTTAATACAAAGGTCGTAGTTATCTGCAAGACCCCATTTTTTGCCTGAATAAAAGCTGTAATAATTTGCCCTTGCCTTATCGGCCTTTATAACCGCCTGTTTTGACCTTGCAGGATCAATATCATGTCTGTCAACAGCTCTTTTTACTCTGCTGTCAATATCCGCATAAATAAATACCTTCACTAAATTTTTATGATCTCTCAAAACATAATCGGCACATCTTCCGACCACTACAAAATTTTCTTTATCTGCAAGTTCCTTAATAATTTTGTGCTGTAAAATATAAAGACGGTCGTTTACGGGCAAATCACCCACCGACGAAAAACCGTTTCCGTAGTTATAAAGCCCCACCGAAAGGGAATACAGTAGGCTGTTGGCGGCCTTTTCGTCGTACTGCTCAAAAACCTCAGGAGCAACCCCGCTTTTCTTTGCGGCAAGTGAAATAAGCTCCTTATCATAGAATGGAATTTCAAGTCTTTTTGCAAGGGCTTCACCTATTTCGTGTCCGCCCGAACCAAATTGCCTTGTTATTGTGATAATTTTATTGCAGCTCATTTCATCAACTCCCAGGTATTTGCTTTGTATAAATTGACTTGGCATAGTAAGCTAAGCAATCAATTTATACATATATATTATATCATAATTTTTGAAAAAATCCACCCTTTTACATAAAGTTTACAAATTTTGTACATTATAAATAAATATACTTGTTGCATATTATACAAAAACACAATATGCTTATACGGAAAAATCCTTAATTATTATGGGCAAATTGTATAAATTACAAACAAGAGCCGACATCCTGCCGGCTCTTGCTGATTTTAATTATTTAAAAGCTCCTTCATCAAAATTCTTACGGAGCATAGCCGTTTTCGTTGCACCAGCTGTAATAGCCTAATATTAATTGATAATTTTGGTGCTTAAATTCATTGTCAATAACCTTTCTGTCGTATTTTCTCGGACAAATATTAAAGTTCAAGGTTCTTTCATAAACAATATTTTCGTCAATAAAATCAAGACCCTCATCTACAAGGAAATGGCCGTAATTAGGCAGCTCATCAATTATGCCTACCGAATATTTTTGAATCATGGTGGCTTCGGTAACAGTCGGATTTTCGTAATTTTCAGCGTTTGCAAGCATCTTCTGAGCGCCCGTAAGGTTTTCTAAGCCTACAAGATATTTTTGTATCAGCGTTGCGTCCGCGACATTCACGGTTCCGTCGCCGTTTACATCGCCTTTGAGCGTATGTGCGTTAGTCATTTTGTTGTAAGTGCCTAACATTGAATTAAATGCCAAAGTAACTTCGGAATCGGTCGAAGACCCGTATTGATCCAAAACTGTTTTCAGCGTTGACAGCTTGTTCTGAAAATCAGCCCAATCCTCCTCAGGATACCAGTCGTTATAATTTTGCTCTTTGATTGCAAGTTCATAAACTGATTCGGCGTAATCTTTAAATACGCACGGCGAATACATCAAGTCTTTTTTTAAATTATTAAGGGCATTTTTGTAATCAAGCTCGGTAGACTTCGGATCTTGATATACATCAGAGACGGCGACAAGCACATCAGATGAGTGTAAATACACAATGGGATTTCCCCATTGCGAATAAAAGCCGTAACAAACTTCAATTAATGATCCGAGCTTATATTTGTAAGATTCCTCTTCCGCCGCAGAAACATTCATACAAAACATGGAAGACAGCATAGCCGCAGATAATATAACCGATATAATTTTTTTCATATAATCACGTTCCTTTAATTTGTAAATTTTATTAAAACAATTTAGCCCGATTATCAGTCTGAATTGTTTGTAAATTTTAAAGAGAGATTTACTTTATAATTCGTTTATTGTACACATAATTTTTGTATAGCCGTTGCGTCATGTACATTTATAACATTGTCACGATTCGCATCTGCCGCCAATAGTTGTCTGCCATCAAGCGTAATCAAATCAACAATATATTTTCTTACAAGCGTAGCATCAATAATTGAGATATTACCATCAAGGTCGACATCACCCAGTATAACGGCTTGATATTCAGTTGACGAAGAAAATTTTTCAGTAGGATACACAACATTGCCAAACTGCGTAGAAGTAACCTTTACTCGTATGTAACGGTTAATATCGTTATCGGTTATCACATAGGTGCTTTGATTTGCATTAGCAATATCGTACCAATTAACGCCGTTGGGTGAATTTTGCCATTGATAGTTTACATCATACTGGTCTTTTTCAGGTTCACCTACACAGGTTGCTGTTAATGTGTCCCCTATTATCGGTTTGCCTGATATTGTAACTTCAGTAATTTCTGACCTTGGATTTATTACGACAGTTCTTGTAGTATCATTACTAAATTCAAAAATCAACTCGGTATAGTCTTCTCCCAATAACTCGAGAAAATCTGTCTTTAGTGTGACGCCGTCAGCAGTTCTGACATAATCTGAATCTTGTCTTAAGATATAGTTTTGGGTTGTGTGTATATTGAATAAGTTGATATCTGTATCTATATCAATGTTTACATCCGAGTCGGTTTCAGTTACTTCAGTTGGTGATATTGTAACATTTTCCGCAGTAACTCTGGTTTTTCCCAATATAGGTCTTATAATCAGATTTCCTTTATTACCACTATTGCAGTAATCATTGTTTGTATAACAATCGTTCCATATTAATGAATTATTACTCGTATCAGTACAATAATAGCTTTCTCCTTGATTAATTTCTGGAATTATTAATGTTTGACCCCAATTAACAGTATATTTGCCCTCGTGAGGAATATAAATTCTTGAACTTGATGAAACTGGTGAAATTTTAATAACAACTGCACATTTATTATTAGAATTGAAGTAGTATGGTGTGTTCAATTCAGCTGTTATATAACCTTCTCCCATAAAGCTACCACTTGCCAAAGTACTGTAATTATTTATGTTTGTAGGTAAGCTGCCGTTACTGTTTAATTGCATGACCTTTACCTCATATGTACAGCTTGTAGCTCTTAGGTAAAACATCACCTTACTAATTTTATTATATGTTGTTGTGTAGTCAGATATATCAAATACATTACATAGATATACATCATCTTTAAAATAGTATGAATTGTCTGTGTTATAAGTAGGAATAGAATAGTCATATGAAAGCATATACTCATTCTCTGTTGCCTTTTGAACTCCAGTAATTGCGCACATATTGTTGTTAATGTACCTTAAAGAACCTTCTTTATAAGATAGCCAGAAATAGCTTTTATCTTCATAACTATTTCTTACAAGCCAAGCTCCGTCAGTTGTTGGTTTGTTGTCACCTGTAAAATAGTCTTTAGAATAGTTATCATCCCATCCTACAATTACAACTGCGTGACCTGGCGGATTAGTGTTTGAACTAACAAACAGATTTTTATCGCCGTTAGGGTCCGTACCAAAATCATCAGTACTTATTATACCAGTACAAACACCACCATATTGCATTATCGTGTTTTTTATTGCAATTGTATCATAATTGTTTACATATACAGCATCAGTTACATTGAATAAAGGCTTTGAATTACAAAAATCATCATCAGTCAATGTTATAGAAGGATCTGTTATTTTTGTTAATGGATACTCACTTTCAGCAATAGTTGAATTCCAATGACAAACACTATCGTTGAATATAGGTGTATTCCAATTAGTGAAATATTGAAGGGCTTTTGCATTATTGCCACCATGATCCGCATCGCTTGAGTAAAAGCCATTTCCGCTTGAGTTTGCTGGGCGTATGCTATTTGAAGATGCTACTGCGCCATGGGCTTCAGAAACATCAAATTTTGATCCGTATTTTAAAGAAACATAATTTTCAACTGCGCCCGCTGTTGCATATAACCAACATAAACCAGTTTCGCCCTGATCTTTTGTTGGTGTCATAAAACCTTCACCTCTTGGATCATATTCTTCAGGTAGACTGAGTGTATTACCAGTAGCAGTAATTCCAAGTCGTTCATAATTATCAGGTATCCATCCATAATTTTCTAAATCTGTAGTGGAGTCATCGTTTGTGATATTAACTTCTGAAGCAAAATAGGATATGCAAGAACACGACAGCATAATTGCAATTAGTAATAAAATGGTAGAATTTAAAAATAACTTTTTAGATTTCATAATCATCCTCCTTTTTTATGTTTGTTTTAACAAAATAGTATATAGGTTCCTGTGAATAAAATGCATTTTCATATTATATTGATATCATCACTCCTCTTTTTGAGAATTAATATAACATTTTACCTTAATATAATCATACCATAAGATAGTATGATTGTAAAGAATAACCATTATTTTAATATAGACAAAAAAATAATTGTAAAAATGTGGAAAATAGACAAAACAAATGCCGCCATAAAACAAATTCTTGCTTATCAGGCGGCATTGCGTTATAATT
>CALYBP010000011.1 GCA_944415425.1 uncultured Ruminococcus sp.
AAAAGCAAAACAGACCGTCTTCCGACGGTCTGTTCTGCGATTGTGTGTTTTATGAAAATGAATGTTCAAAATGAGCAATTCATTTTCACTTATTATACTATTTTTTCACATCTATTTCAAGCGAAAACAACCGATTTGGATTTATTCATAGCCAAAATGACAATGTGTACAATAATTTGAGCTTGCTTTTGTGCAACATTTTTGAGTAATCTCTCAATTCTCTTGTTTTGGGACTTTTTAAAATCTATCATTTAAACAAATGATACAAAATTTTTATTATAAATACCCCTGTTAGTTGTATGCAAATTGTTTTGAAATTTTTTTCTTAATTTTAAAGTAAGAATTATTTTAAAATACGACAAGCATTGTCCGTACAATGACACAATGAGTACTGCATTTTTAAAAAATACGAACATTTGTTCTATAATCTATTGCAAAACCGCATTTTTCAAAATATAATTAAATTAGGCGGTTTCCAACAACTGCCAAAACAGAGAGCCCCGTCTGTTTAAGGAATATCGAATGATGCGGAGGTAAAATAATGAATTATTTTGTTTGGTCACAGGAATACATCAATACGGCGGCAGAGCTTGCAAATGTAATCGAGCGCCTAAAAGCAAAGCGAAAGGGTCTGTCAAAATATGAGAAAAAAGAGCTCGATTCAAAAATAGCAAAATACAAAACCTACTACAACGAGTGCATTCAGATAGCCGATCATCTGCTTGAAAGGCATAAAGGAGCTGCTTAATTGAAAACTCAAATAATACATTTTAACGACAAAAACGCAAATAAAATATTTTTCAGGGATTATTCTCCAGAAAAAATTGATAATTCGGACAAAATCAAAGTAATGAGAAATATTTTGTCAAAAGCAATTTCTTCGGAGCTTACCCAAATGCAGAGAATTTGCCTTGTTGAACATTACATAAACCGAAAAAAACAAAAACAAATTGCAGAAGAACTCGGACTAAACGCATCTACGGTTTCAAGGCATATTTCCTCGGCTCGCAAAAAGCTTCAAAATATTGCGTCGTACTATTTGAATACGGCATAATATAACAAAAATAAAGCTGTCTTAATTTCGGAAACGATTTTAAGACAGCTTATTTTGTTTTATGGAAATTGTCAGAAAACGATGGGGGCAAAGAATGTTTGATAATTTCAGCCTGTATGCTAAAATTGCGTGTCGGGTTGCTCGACTTTTCTATATAATATTAGGTTTATCAGGCTTTACTGCTATGTATCAGTAAATACCTGTTGACAAATAGCGTTCGCCCGTATCGGGGAAAATTACTACAATGTTTTTGCCTTTATTTTCTTCTCTTTTTGAAAGCTCAAGCGCAGCCCAAAGAGCGGCTCCCGATGAAATACCTACCAAAATACCCTCGGTTTTCGCAATCTCGTTTGCGCTTTCCGTTGCACAATTATCGGGCACGGCAATTATTTCATCGTATATTTCGGTATCAAGAGCGTCAGGCACAAAGCCCGCACCGATTCCCTGGATTTTGTGAGCTCCCGAATATCCCTTTGAAAGCACGGGAGAGCTTTGAGGCTCAACGGCAATCACCTTTATTTCGGGATTTTTTGACTTAAGGTACTTTCCCGTTCCGCTTAGCGTTCCGCCTGTGCCTACGCCTGCTACAAAAATATCAACTTTTCCGCCGCAGTCCTCCCAGATTTCCGGTCCCGTCGTATCAAAATGAGCCTTTGGATTTGCCGGGTTTTCAAACTGACCCAAAATAACCGAACCCTCAATGCTCTTGTTTAACTCCTCAGCCTTTTCGATAGCTCCGCTCATGCCCTTGCTTCCGTCGGTAAGCACAATTTCCGCTCCGTAAGCCTTCAGCAGGTTTCTTCTCTCAATGCTCATCGTTTCGGGCATAGTAAGAATTGTTTTGTATCCTCTTGCGGTTGCAACCGAAGCAATTCCTATTCCCGTGTTTCCCGACGTAGGCTCAATAATCGTAGCGCCCTTTTTGAGCAGTCCTTTTTTCTCCGCGTCCTCTATCATCGCCTTTGCCACCCTGTCTTTAACGCTTCCTGCGGGATTAAAGTATTCAAGTTTTGCAATAACAGATGAGTTTAATGAGTGCTTTTTTTCAATGTTTTTAAGCTCAATGAGAGGTGTGCCCCCGATAAGCTCCGTTACGCTTTGATAAATTTTTGACATACTAATCAGCCTTTCTCATAATTAAATTGAGTTAAATGCCTGTTCAAGGTCATATAAAATATCCTCGATGTTTTCGGTTCCCACAGACAGCCTTATCGTGTTCGGTTTGATTCCCTGTTCACAAAGCTCCTCTTCATTAAGCTGTGAGTGAGTTGTTGAGGCGGGGTGAATAACCAGCGATTTCACATCGGCAACATTTGCGAGCAAAGAAAAAATTTGAAGATTATCAATAAACTTCTTCGCATCGTCTGCCGTTCCCTTGATTTCAAAAGTAAATATCGAACCTGCGCCTTTTTTGAAATACTTTTTGTACAGGGCATTGTATTTACTGTCAGGAAGCGACGGGTGATTAACATTTTCAACCTTTGGATGATTATTTAGGAAGTCTGCGACTTTCAGCGCGTTTTCAATATGACGCTCAACTCTCAGCGATAGGGTTTCAAGCCCCTGCAAAAACATAAAAGCGTGAAACGGCGAAATCGACGCCCCCGTATCTCTGAGCAGAGTTGCCCGTATAAAGGTAACAAAAGCCGCATCGGGAGCCGCTTTTGTGAATACAGCGCCGTGGTAAGATTCGTTAGGCTCCGAAAGCTGAGGAAATTTTCCCGAAACCTCCCAGTCAAACTTTCCGCTTTCAACAATAACTCCGCCGAGCGCCGTTCCGTGTCCGCCTATGAATTTTGTCGCTGAGTGAATAACAATATCAGCGCCGAAATCAAAAGGTCTCAAAAGATAGGGCGTCGCAAAGGTGCTGTCAACAACAAGCGGAATATTGTGTGAATGTGCGATTTTTGCCGCCTTTTCAAAGTCAATAATATTGCAGTTAGGATTGCCCAAAGCCTCAATATATATAGCCTTGGTGTTGCCGTCAACAGCATTTTCAAATGCGTTTTCCTCATCGGGGTCAACAAATTTTGTTTGGATTCCGTAAAGCGGCAGAGTGTGTTCAAGAAGATTGTACGAGCCGCCGTAAATTGTCTTAGCGGCAACGATGTTGTCACCCGCCTTTGCAAGCGCCTGAATTGTATATGTAACAGCTGCGGCACCCGAAGATACGGCAAGTGCAGCCGAACCTCCCTCGAGGGCGGCAATTCGTTTTTCAAAAATTTCCTGAGTCGGGTTTGTAAGTCTGCCGTAAATATTTCCGTTTGCTTTTAGAGCAAACCTGTCCTCGGCGTCCTGACAGTTATCAAATACATAAGAGGTCGTTGCGTAAATCGGTACTGCTCTTGCGTCGGTTGCGGGGTCGGGCTTCTCCTGTCCTGCGTGAAGCTGGAGTGTTTCAAAGTGAAGCTTTCTGTCGCCTGTTATATTCATATTAAGTCCTCATTTCACATATTTCCTATAAGAATAGTAGGAATTATTTTTTACATACATAATACCATACTATTTTTATTTGTCAATAGAAATTTCAGGAACTAAATTAAGCTATTATAAATCCCAAAATATTGTCCGTACTATATTATGTAGTTGTCCGCTCCCATATTTACAATGTCGGCAATGGTTATGTTGTCAACAACATCGCAAATTGCTTTATACAGTTTTTTCCATACAAAAATTGTACAGCAGTCGTCTTTGCGCGGACACATATTAACATCACTCTCAACACAGGCGACAGGGGCAAGGCTGCCCTCGGTAAGGCGCAGAATCATTCCCACCGTGTAGTTTTCGGGCTTTTGTGCAAGTCGGTATCCGCCGTTAGCCCCCCTTGTACTGATAACATAGCCCGACTTTGTCAGCAGGGTGATTATTTGCTCAAGATATTTTACAGACAAGTCCTGACGTTTTGCGACATCCTTCAGCGAAACATTGGCTCCCGTGTTATTCTGAGCAAGGTCAACCATAAGCCGTACGGCGTATCTTCCTTTTGTTGAAATCTTCATATAATCACCCTATATCATATAAGATTGCTATGAATTAAGGATAGCATAATACATCTAAAGTGTCAATCACGCAAACCCGAAAATAAAAAACAGCGAGGGGATAGTTATAACCGAACAAAGCTGGGAAACAAGCGCCATGCTTGCGCCGGTTTCGGGGTTTTCGCCGTATGCCGAGGGGATAATAACCGTATTTAATCCGAGCGGCATCGCGTGTGCGCAAAGTGCGGCAACTATAATTTCCTGCGGTGCTTTAATTAGGGTTAGTGTGAGAGCTATTATACTCGGGAGCGCAACAAGCCTTATTCCCGCAACAACATAGGTTTGCGGATGCTTAAATAAATCTCTCAGATTATATCCTCCGATTACAAATCCCGTAAGAATCATTGCGACCGGAGCCATACATCCCGCCGCCGAGGAAATCACGGTTGAGGCAAGCTCGTTTTTAGGCAATGACAACAGTCCCAGCGCCGCACCTATAAACAACGATACGAAAATCGGGTTTACAAAGGTTTTGACAGAAAACACTTTTTTGCTGTTGGGAACGAGCCACGCAATTCCTATTGAATAGGTAAAAAGATTGAGCGGCAGAGTAAACATAAGATAATCAAAAAGCTCGATGCTGTTATCTCCGTATATTCCCGAAACCATTGCGGTTCCCACGAATCCGAAATTTGAAACGCAAACAGAATATCGGTATATTTTTTTGAGGTATTCCGTTTTACCGAGAAAACGGCTTACTGCAAACGCAGTCAGAACACAAAATGTTAGTATACCTATGCTGTATGCAATAAAAATCCATTTTTCCGTAATATTTTTAACCGTGCAGTTTGTCCAAAATGTGTTGATTACAACAGCAGGCATGAATATGCCGTTTTCAATTCTTGAGAAAACTCTTCCCGTTTCTTTAGGCAAAAAATTAATTCTGCATAAAATAAATCCTATCAAAATAAAGGAGAACAGCACGGAAATCTGAAAAATTACCGATGAAAATATGCTCATTGCTTTTCCTCCAGTAAAATACGCCCAAACAAAACACCTCAATTCTTGCGTGTCCTGTCAGGCATTGCCTTTTTTATATTTAAAAAGCATAAAGCTGTTAATATTGTAACCGAACCGGAAAAATTTATTAATGTATTAATTGCGAAAACAAAAAGAGCATACCGCCTTGCATACGGTATGCTCAATCAATGTTTAATTATATTTTTATTGACATTTTACTGAAGCTGACTTAAAGATGAATAACTCATTATCCTTGTGATAAACGACTTAATCATCATCGCCGCTTTTTTCGTTATCAGTCTCTGATGAATCGGAGGCGTCTATTTTTTTGACTACAACTCTTATAATACGCTGGTTCTTAACCTCCATAACGGTAAATCTAAACCCGCTCGCCTCAATGCTCTGACGCTTGCTCGGAATTGTGCCTGCGTTTTCAAGAATGAAGCCTCCAACCGTTATGCTGTCGCTCTGTATACTTGAAGAGTCCATATCAAACAGCGCAAGCATATCGTCAAGCTCAATATCGCCGTTTACAAGGAATTCCCCTTTTCCGATTTTATAGTAGCTGTGCTCAATTTCCTCGTCCTCGTCCCAGATTTCACCGACAATTTCCTCAAGCAAGTCCTCCATGGTAACAATACCCAAGGTGCCGCCGTATTCATCGGTTACAATGGCAAGATGTATCTTAGTCCGCTTAAAAGTGTTAAGAATTTTTGAAAGCTGCTGTGTTCTGAAAACAAAGTACGGGGTTTGCATAATATCTTTCAGGTCGGGCGCTTTTCCGTCAGCCAGCGACTCAAGATAATCTCTTGTGTGCAAAATACCGACAATGTTGTCAACCGTTTTATCATAAACGGGAATTCTTGAATACCTGTTCTCAATTATAATTTCCTTGATTTTTTCCTGACTGTCATCAAGGCTCACAAATGTTACATCTACACGGGGAGTAAGAATCTCTTCGGCGGTTTTTTCGTCAAAATCGAGCGCCGAGCGCACCATCTCGCTCTCACTCTGCTCAAGCACGCCTTCTTCCTCAATGCTCTCAACAATATATTTAAGCTCATTTTCCGTAACCGACGGACCGCCCTCGCTGCTGCCGGAAATTTTTATGGCAATGGCCTTTAGTTTAACAAAAATAAAAACAACAGGAGTAAAAACAAACATCAAAAACCGCAAAAGTCCCGCAATTTTGAGCGAAAATCCGTCGCTGTGTTCCTTTGCAAGGCACTTGGGCAGAATTTCACCGAATGTAAGCACAAGCAGGGTTGTCGCTCCCGTCGCAATGGCAGAACCAATATCTCCGAAGATTTCAAGACAAAGCACCGTAGCGATTGACGAACAGCTCAGGTTTACGATGTTGTTGCATATGAGGATTGTTGTAAGGGCGTTATCAAAGCGTTCAATAATATAAAGAGCGTTCTTGGCTCTTTTATTGCCTTTGTCAACACTTTGCTGGATTCTGATTTTGTTTGCAAACGAAAAAGCAGTCTCCGTAGCGGAAAACAAAGCCGACAAAAGAATGAGTATTGCAATGACAACACCCATAATTATGTGAGATGTCAACTAAATATCACTCCATTTATTCATTTTGACACTATAATACTATAAATATGTATGATAATTATTGTATATAAGAAATATAAATATAAAATGATTGAAATATATTGCTTAAAATGTTATAATTGGTTTTACGTTGTTAATATGATTTTATCGGTATGATATTTTGTAAAATTTGAATTGTACGGCGCTTTTCGGAAACAATATTTTCGGAGGTGCATACAAATGTCACAGAAAACAAAAAATTCTAAGTCCGATAAGAAAAACAAGGATAATTTTGTGAGAAATCCCGCGTCGGAGGACGACAGTCAAAAGCTCGAAAACGACAGCCCGATAAACGAGGAGCATACCGACCAAATCGGTGAAACCGGCTCGATACTGACCGTTCACCGTGACAGCGTGATACATTGTCTTACAATAATCGGTCAGATTGAGGGTCACTATATTCTTTCTCAGCAAAACAAAACCACAAAATACGAGCATGTAATTCCTCTTTTGGTATCAATAGAAGAGGATGAGAGAATTGACGGCCTTTTAATACTTCTGAATACCGTCGGCGGTGATGTTGAAGCAGGTCTTGCAATAGCCGAGGTTATTTCGGGGATGAAAAAGCCATCGGTGTCCATTGTATTGGGCGGAGGACATTCAATCGGCATTCCTCTTGCCGTTGCCGCAAAGAAGAGCTTTATCGCTAAGAGTGCATCAATGACGGTTCATCCTGTCAGAACAACGGGACTTACTCTCGGAGTACCGCAGACATTTGAGTATTTTCAGCGTATGCAGGACAGAATAACTACATTTGTCGCTGAAAATTCAAATGTTACAAAGGAAAGATACAACGAGCTTGTGCTTAACACGGGCGAGCTTGTAATGGACATCGGCACGATACTTGAGGGTGAAGAGGCGGTTGAGGAAGGGCTTATCGACAGCGTGGGAACGGTTTCAGACGCGATAGAGGCGCTTCATCAGATGGTAAAAGAACAAAAGAAAAAGACAAAATCAAAAAGCGGCAAAAACAAATGATACGGGCGTTTTGCCCGATACATAAACAAATATTTTAATTTAAAGGAGTACATATTATGTCAGTTATAGACGCGATTATCCAGGGTATTGTTCAGGGATTGACCGAATTTTTGCCCGTATCAAGCAGCGGTCACCTTGCTATCACTCAGCACATTATAGGTGTGGGCGGAGAAAGCAATTTGTTTTTCAATGTAATGCTTCATGTCGGCACGCTTGTTGCCGTAATAGCATTTTACTATAAGCTTATCTGGAGCCTTTTAAAGGAATTTGTCTTACTTGTAAAGGATATTTTCACGGGCAAATTCAGGTGGAGCAAAATGAATTATGAGAGAAACTTGATTTTTATGCTCATAATCGGCCTTATTCCGCTGTTTTTGCTGTTCCTGCCGATTCCGGGAACCGAGTTAAAGCTCAAAGATTTAGCGGATATTTTTTCGGGAAGTCCTGTTTTGCTTGTCACTGCAATCTCACTTCTTGTTACAAGCGTGCTTTTAAGTATCGGAATCGTATGCAACCGCAGAACCGCATCAGGCAAAAAAACTCCCGCAGCCAAGGGCAGGGAAAGCTATACTGTACTTGACGCTATCTGCGTGGGACTTATGCAGGTTGCGGCGGCTTTGCTTCCGGGTTTGTCACGCTCTGGTTCAACTCTTGCGGTCGGCGAGATGAGGGGAATTAACAAACAAAAGGCGCTTGACTACACATTTGTGCTCGGTATTCCCTCAATTTTGGCGGCAGCGCTTCTTGAGGGTATCGACGCAGTTAAGTCGCCCGAGGGCATCAATATTGAAATCGGCGTAATAATCGCAGGTATGATTGCATCTGCCGTTGTGGGATATTTTGCTATTGTTATTTTCAAATGGTTTTTAAAGTCAAACAAAATGAGCGTTTTTGTAATTTATACGGCAGTTGTCGGATTAATATTTCTCGTTATTTCGATTATTGAAATCAGCACGGGTACAAACCTGTTTACAGGTGCGCCTGTTAATTTGTAATAAAGTTAAAATTTTGTGTGAATGAACGTATAACAGTTTTGAAATAAACGGAAGAGTTCGGGAGTGGTAGCGTTGCCGGAAAAGAAGCGAACATATAACAAAAAAACAAAATCGGCCGCCTCCAAAAAAAGCGGGGGCAGAACAAAAAAGAAAGAATCAGTATCAAGCTGTACCGTAAGCCCCAGGGTGAGAGCGATTATTTTCGGTGCGGTAGCGGTTTTGTTTGCTTTGCTGATATTTATAAAGGGCGAGAATGTCTGGACCGCCGTAAGGAGCTTTTTCTTCGGTGTTTTCGGATTCGGCATATTTCTCATCCCTTTTTTGATGATTTATCTGTGTATGATAACAGAAAAAGAAAAAACAGTCGCTCATTTTAAATCCAAAGTGGTAATAAGCTCTCTCATAATACTTTTTGTGGGTGCGCTGATTTACATAGCAGGCGGCTCATCTTTTAACGACTTAAGCTTCCCAGCCTGTCTGGGAAAGCTCTATCTTCAAGCCGCCGATACAAGCGTGTATATGACCTTCGGCTGCGGCCTTATGGGAGGAATTCTCGGCTATCCGCTTACGCTTCTCTGCGGAAGCATCGCCGCGCTTTTGCTGTGCTTTGTTGTGATTGTTGCGCTTGTTTTCATAATAACAAATATTTCAATAAAGGATATGGCTGCTGCGGCTTCAAGAACGGTAAGCCATGTAAAAGAGGCAAGAGAAAAGCATATTAGAGAAGCCAAAGCCCGCAAACAAAATCCGCCTGCGTATTATACAGACGGAGATAATCATATTGTTCAAAACACGGACAATAAAATTGATATTCCACTTGATGAAACAAAGAGCAAGAGGAAAAAACGCAAACACTCAGAAAAAAGCGGTATTGATATTGACTATGTAGACACAAACGAGCAGAATGCGGCAGACAAGGACCTGTCGCAGGATCTGATTAACATTATAAACCGTGCAAGCAAGCCCTTAGGACAGGAAGCGCAAACAACTGTCGGAGATATAGCGGAAGACATTTCTAACGAAAAATCATCAAATTATGTCACAAAAGGCGCCAAGCAGGCGGACCCTCAAACCGTTTCCGTTGAGGAAAATAAAAAATCGGAAAAAGGCAAAGAAGATGAAAATTCGGAGTTTGACGGAGTAGGCTACAAGATAGATGATTCTTCAAAAGAAGCAAAAGAAGAAAAGCGTTACCATTATCCGCCCGTACAGCTTTTAAAGCTGAATACAAACAACAATGACAGAAACGCTATGGAGGAGCTTCAAAACAACTCCAAAAAGCTCATTGAAACGCTAAACAGCTTCGGCGTAAGCGCGTCTATCACGAATATCTGCCGAGGCCCTTCCGTTACCCGTTATGAGCTTCAGCCCGCACCGGGTGTAAAAATCAGCAAAATAACCAATCTGTCAGATGATATTGCGCTCAACCTTGCGGCAAACGGCGTCCGCATTGAGGCTCCCATCCCCGGCAAGGCGGCTGTGGGAATTGAGGTTCCCAACAAGGTTGTAAGTATGGTTTCCATGCGTGAGCTTATCGATTCGGACAAGTTCAGAAACGCAAAGAGTAAGCTTACCTGCGTTCTCGGCCGTGATATTTCAGGCGAAATAGTTGTAACCGACCTTGCAAAAATGCCTCATCTGCTCATCGCAGGTACAACAGGTTCGGGTAAGTCGGTTTGCGTAAACTCAATTCTTATAAGTATTCTCTACAAAGCCTCTCCCGACGAGGTAAAGCTTTTGCTCATAGACCCCAAAATGGTTGAATTTTCTAAGTACAAGGGGATACCTCATCTGCTCGTGCCCGTAGTTTCCGACGCCAAAAAAGCGGCAGGAGCGCTTGCGTGGGCGGTAAACGAGATGCTTCAGCGATACAAAATCTTTTCCGAGTACGACTGCAAGGATATTGATTCGTATAATTCATTAGTGCAGAAAAATCTCGATTACATTTCAAAAAATCCTCCCAAGGAGGATGAAAACGGCGAGCTGAAACAGCCTGTTCTTGAGGTGAACGGACTTCCCGTTGCTCAGGAAAAAATGAGCCGTGTCGTAATTGCGATAGACGAGCTTGCCGACCTTATGATGGCGGCGCCCAGCGAGGTGGAAGACTCAATCTGCCGACTTGCCCAAATGGCTCGTGCGGCGGGAATGCACCTCATACTTGCAACACAGCGACCCACGGTAAATGTAATTACGGGCTTGATAAAAGCGAATGTTCCGAGCCGAATTTCGCTTAAAGTAAGCTCAAATATGGATTCACGAACAATTCTCGATACGGGCGGCGGCGAAAAGCTCATAGGCAAGGGCGATATGCTCTTTGCCCCCGTAGGAGCGCCTAAGCCCATGCGAGTTCAGGGCTGTTATGCGTCCGATGAAGAAATCGAACGTGTTACAAGCTACATAAAGAAATCATATTCCGCACAGTATAATTCGGAGATTGAAGAAAAAATCAAGCGTATCGCGGCCGAGGAAATCGCTTCTGGCAAAAAGGGAAGTGACAGCTCCTCAAATGACGACGGACTCGATGTTGACTCCAAAATGGACGAGGCAATAAGGTGCGTCATCGAAGCGGGACAGGCGTCTACCTCTCTTATTCAGCGCAGGCTCAAGGTAGGATACGCAAGAGCGGGAAGAATGATTGACGACATGGAACAGCTCGGAGTTGTAGGGTCTCATCAGGGATCAAAACCCCGAGATGTGCTGATGACCTACAACGAGTGGCTTGAACGGCGCAATGCGATACAAAACCGTGAGGATTAACCGCAGGGCTTCTGCTGTAAACTCAGCAGGAGCCTTGTGCGCAATCGGAATTATTTTTTATTTAACATTTGAAATTGATACATTAAGATTTAAAAAAGGAGGAAAGCAATGGCATTTTTACCTATGAACGCCTCGGAGGTCAAAGAGCGCGGCTGGGACGGCGTTGATTTTGTATATGTTTGCGGCGACAGCTATGTCGACCACCCGTCCTTCGGTTCAGCCATAATAACACGGCTTCTCGAAGACTGCGGTTACAAAGTTGCTTTTCTCGCTCAGCCCGACTGGAAAAACGACGATGATTTTAAGCAGTTCGGCAAACCGAAACTCGGCTTTTTTGTTTCGGCAGGAAACATCGACAGCATGGTTGCTCACTACACCGTAGCAAAGCGCAAAAGAAGCGACGACGCATACACGGCAGGCGGAAAAAACGGAAAGCGTCCCGACAGGGCAGTAACGGTATATTCCAACATAATCCGTCGGCTGTACCCCGATTCTCCTATAATAATCGGCGGACTTGAAGCGTCGCTTCGTCGTTTTGCACACTATGATTATTGGCTTGACGATGTTATGCCGTCCGTTCTTTTTGACAGCAAGGCGGATATTATATCGTACGGAATGGGCGAGCTTCAGACAATCGAGATTGCAAAACGTCTGAGCGAGGGATATTCCGTTGAGTCGCTTTATGATATAAGGGGAATTTGTTACAAGGTAAAAACCGAGGACTATACCCCGATGTCGGTGGTTGAACTTCCGAGCTATGAGCGTGTCAAAGAAAACAAACGAGATTATGCTCAGGCGGCACGCAAGGAGCTTGAACAGGCTGACGCGGTAAGGGGCAAAACGCTGATTCAGCGGCACGGCAGTTATATATTGGTGCAAAATCCTCCGATGCCGCCCCTTGATACAAAGCAGCTTGACTATATTTACTCGCTGCCCTATGAGCGTTGGTATCCCAAATGCTATGAAAAGGCGGGCGGAGTGCCGGGCGTTGAAGAGGTGCTGTTTTCAATAACCCACAACCGAGGATGCTTCGGTGCGTGCAATTTCTGTTCGCTTGCGTTTCATCAGGGCAGGGCGGTAACGGTACGCAGCGAAGAAAGTATCATAAACGAGGCAAAGAGCTTTTTAAAGAATCCGAGATTTAAGGGTTGCATAAGCGATGTAGGCGGCCCTACCGCAAATTTCAGGCTTCCGTCGTGTGAAAAGCAAAAAAAGCTGGGTTTGTGCAAAAACAGACGGTGTCTTGCGCCGACGCCGTGTCCCAATATGCAGGTGTCGCACACCGAGTATCTTGACATACTCAGAAAACTCAGAAACATTGACGGCATAAAAAAGGTGTTTATCCGCAGCGGAATACGCTTTGATTATCTTATGGAGGACGAAAACGACGAGTTCATCACCGAGCTTGTTAACTACCACATAAGCGGTCAGCTTCGTGTCGCTCCCGAGCATTGCTCCGCCGCCGTGCTTGATAAAATGGGCAAACCACACATTGAAACTTATAAAAAATTCTGCAAAAAGTTTTATTCTCTGACCGAAAAGGCTCATAAAGAGCAGTATGTTGTGCCTTATCTGATGAGTTCTCATCCGGGTTCGACAATGAAAGACGCGGTCGAGCTTGCTCTGTTTTGCAAGCGGGAGGGGATTCATCCCAAGCAGGTGCAGGATTTTTACCCCACGCCGGGTACGATTTCAACGGCAATGTTTTACACAGAGCTTGACCCATATACGCTTGAGCCTGTTTATGTTCCCAAGTCGGAAAGCGAAAAGGCTATGCAGAGGGCGCTTTTGCAGTATTTTATCCCCGAAAACAAGCCGCTTGTTATAAAAGCTTTGATTAAAGCGGGCAGAAGAGATTTAATAGGCAGCGATAAGAAGTGCCTTGTCACCCCGCTTGCGGGACAGACCGCAGGAGGTTACAAAAAAGACAGCTCAAACAATACGGGCAGGAAGAAAAATAATAAGGACAAGTATGCAAAATACAGACGCAAAAACAAAAAGAAGTAAAAAGCCGTTTGTCAAAGCGGTTTTGTGCATAGCGGCGGCAGTCTGCGTTTTTGTGATTTGTCTTGCGGAGAGTATGGGCGTTATAAACCCAAAGGATATTTTTACCGCATTCGGGGTTTATGCCGATATTGGCAAAGGCCTCTCGGTGTGTTTTGTAAATGCAGGTGACGCAGACGCCTGCTGTATAAAGTGCGGCGATAAACAAATTTTGATAGACTGCGGCACTCAAAGGCTTAGCGGTAAACTGACAAACTTTCTTGACCGATATGATTTTCATAAATTTGACGCAGTAATAATATCGCATTTGGACAGCGACCACTACGGCGGCGCGGCTCAAATAATAGAGCTGTACGGGACAGATAGGATATATCTGCCCGAAACGCCAAAGGATTTGATTCCTTCAGACGACGAATATTTACGCTTTACAGACTGCGTAAATAAAAGCGGCGCAGAGGTGATATACACGGGCGCGGGAGACGGGTTTGAGCTTTCGGGTGCGAAAGTTGATTTTATATCTCCGCAAAAGGAGTACTCAAGCCGCAACGACAATTCGCTTGTTGTGCGACTTACATACGGTAACCATAAATTTTTATTTACCGGTGATATTTCAAGCAAGGTTGAAAAAGACTTGCTTTCTTCAAGCGAAGATATAGACTGCGATGTATTAAAGGTTGCGCATCACGGCAGCAAAACATCATCAAGCGAGGAGTTTTTAAAAGCCGCAAGCCCCGAAATATCCGTTGTCAGCGTGGGTTCGTCGAACCTTTCAAACCCCGACTATGAAACTATGGCGCTAATAAGCGGTTATTCCGCAAGTGTATATACCACAGCCGACGATTACAGCATTGTTGTTAATTCCGACGGCCAAAACCTCAAGGTGTATACCGATGCGTAGTTATATAGCTTGACTTAATTTTAAATTAATAATATACTATTTACATTGTTTATTTTTAAATAACAGGATTTGCATAAATCTATGTATACGAAAGGATTTGTTGAAAATGGGAGTATATGAGGAACTCGTCGCAAGGGGACTTATTGCACAGGTAACCGACGAAGAGGAAATCAGGGAGCTTGTAAACAGCGGCAAGGCTGTGTTCTATATCGGATTTGACCCTACGGCAGACAGCCTTCATGTAGGTCATTTTATGGCGCTCTGTCTTATGAAAAGACTTCAGATGGCAGGCAACAAGCCCATCGCCCTTATAGGCGGCGG
The DNA here is from genome assembly GCA_944415425.1 of uncultured Ruminococcus sp. Taxonomy (GTDB): domain Bacteria; phylum Bacillota; class Clostridia; order Oscillospirales; family Acutalibacteraceae; genus Ruminococcoides. The sequence goes on from CALYBP010000011.1 coordinate 14,608, forward strand.
TACTGCTATGATCGGCGACCCGTCGGGCAGAACCGATATGCGTCAGATGATGACAAAGGAAACTATACAGCACAATGTTGACTGCTTCAAAAAGCAGATGAGCCGCTTTATTGATTTTTCAGACGATAAGGCGCTTCTTGTAAATAACGCCGACTGGCTGCTTGACCTCAATTATGTTGATGTGCTGCGTGAGGTAGGCGCTCATTTCAGCGTAAACAGAATGCTTACAGCCGAGTGTTACAAGCAGAGAATGGAAAAGGGACTCAGCTTTCTTGAATTTAACTATATGATAATGCAGTCTTACGACTTTTACGCTTTATATCAGAAGTACGGCTGCAATATGCAGTTCGGCGGCGACGACCAGTGGAGCAATATGCTCGGCGGCACGGAGCTTATAAGACGCAAGCTCGGCAAGGACGCTTACGCAATGACAATTAATCTTCTCTTAAATTCCGAGGGCAAGAAGATGGGAAAAACTCAGTCGGGTGCGGTGTGGCTTTCTGCCGAAAAGACAAGCCCCTACGATTTTTACCAGTACTGGAGAAATGTTGACGACAGCGATGTTGTAAAGTGTCTTAAAATGCTCACATTCCTTCCGCTTGAGCAGATAGAGGAGCTTGCAAAGCTCGAGGGCAGCGAAATTAACAAGGCAAAGGAAATACTTGCTTATGAGCTTACCGCTCTGATTCACGGCAGCGAGGAAGCCGAAAAGGCACAGCAGGCGGCAAGGGCGTTGTTCGGTTCAAAGACCGATACGGACAATATGCCGTCAACACAGCTTTCAAAATCCGACTTTACGGACGGCAGCATTTCCGTGCTTGACCTGCTCAGAAAATGCTCTCTAATAGCTTCAAACGGAGAGGGCAGACGCCTTATTCAGCAGGGAGGAGTGTCCGTTTCGGACGAAAAGATAACCGACGTTTACGCTTCAATCCCCGAGTCAGCCTTTGAAAAAGGTTTTGTGATTATCAAAAAGGGCAAAAAGGTTTTCCATAAAGCGGTGCTTGCTTAAAGGAATATGCCCCGAGAGGTAACAAAATGAAAAAGTTTTTTCACGAATTCAAGCAGTTTATAATGCGGGGCAATGTGCTTAATCTTGCAGTCGGCGTGATTATCGGTGCGGCCTTTCAGGCTATTGTAAATTCGCTTACAAACGATATAATTTCTCCTATTCTCGGAATTTTCGGAGGAATGAACTTTGATGAGCTGTCTGTTACAATAAACGGCGCAGTAATCGCTTACGGAAAATTCATAACGGCTGTTATCAATTTTCTTATAATGGCGTTTATAATTTTTCTCATAGTAAAGCTTGTCGGCAAGATAATGTCGCTGGGCAAAAAGCCGAAGGAAGAAGCTCCCGCAACTAAGAAATGCCCGTATTGTTTCAGTGAAATAGACATCAAGGCGACAAGATGTCCTCACTGTACAAGCGATATTTGCGATACAGAGTAAAATATAACAAAATAAAAAGCCGTGCAGGTTCACTTCAGAATAAACCTGCACGGCTTTTGCTGTGTTCAATTTGTTTTGATGATTTGTAATTCAAAAGTTAAGAATTACTGTTATCATTTTCAATTTTGCCGTTTTTCTCTTCAAACTCTCTTATGCAGCGGCGTATCAAATACAAAATCTGTCCGTTTGCCGAACGGCCCTCATATTTTGCGATGTAGTGCAGTTTTCTGTGCAGCTCAGGCTCAACCTCTATTCCCAAATGCTTGTTTTGTTTATTTCTCATATAATCACCGTAAAATCTTATTTTAAGAATATTTAAGAATGTTTTGTGTGGTAATGTTTGCAGTATACTCAAATAAGTATACCGAATATATTATTAAAGTCAAGTCCCAAACATTTATGTATTCCGATGATGTATAAATGTCTGCAAAATCAACTTAGTTAAATTACCGTTCTGTCTTGCTTTAAGTTTTTATTTTCGTTTTATCCTGACTGCTTACATAGAGTTTAATACTTTACCCAAAAGAATACCCGCCGTGTGCTTTAATTAAAAGCGTCACAGCGGGTTGTTTTTATATTGTATTCTGTTTTTCGGCTGAAAAATTAAGAATAATATGTTTCAGATTTTTTATTTTATGTTAATTATGACACAAACTGAAGCGGGTTAAGCTTGTTTGAATTGTAAATCACTTCAAAATGCAGGTGAGGTCCTGTTGAATTGCCCGTTGAGCCTACATACGCTATCGTATCGCCCTTTGAAACATATTGACCGTATGATACCGCAAGCGAACTGCAATGAGCATAAAGCGTCTGATAGCCGTTGCCGTGGTCAATTATTACGTAATTGCCGTAGCCGTCGCCCTTGTTTCCGGCAAATACAACCGTTCCGCCGTCGGAAGCCGTAATTGCCTGGCCGTAAACGCCGCCTGCCGAAATATCAATTCCCCAGTGCATTCTGCCCCAGCGCCACTCGTAATAGCTTGTGATATTGTGAGTATAGGGGACAGGCCACGAAAATGTACCTGTTGATGAAGCCGAGGAGCTTGAACCTGAGCTTGACGAGCTATCCTCGCTAACTCCTCCCATAGAGCCTTTTATAACGACCTCGTCAACCGCTTCTGTTAAAACCTTTGTTTCAACCTCAACTGCGTCTGTCTGCATACCGTCGGTAAATGTTGTGCGCATAGTAACTTCTTCTTCGCCCTTTTTACCCTCGGTTTTAACCTTTTTGTAGGACGAAGGCTTTGAATCATCGTATTTTACCGTTGTACTGTAATCAATTTCTCTTGTATAAACAATGTCTGTCGACAAAGAAATCGAAAATTTTCCGTCGGCGGCCTGCATAATATCAGCTACGCTCATAATGTCTGCTTCCGAGAAATTTCCGCCCTTAACGACCACATCATTAGCAAATTCAGTAGTTGTTCCGTCGTCATATCCCTCTTTATAATCAACAAGAATTTGACTGAGGGCGCTGTTGAGACCTTGCGTGTCATTTGTAGCGCCTATAAGCTCACCGTCGATGTAAAGCCCCGATATACCTGTTGCCAATTCATCTGCGGCAACCGCCTTTGTAATGGAAAGGTACGCTTCGTTGTTAAGCGGCATGCTTGCCTCGTCAGAGGTCGCTACCGTAAGATAACCGACGCTGAATTCATTTGTTTCCGCGCCGTATGCATTGCTCGTGTTTTCCGCCGCAACAGGCGTAGCGCTGACGGTTACGGGCTTGTCACCCGAGTCAAGCGCGCTTGCAACTGTCATGCACGAAAGCAAAATCATAACCGCACAGGCAACAACCGAAAGAACAGCCCTCTTTTTAAGAAGAGTATGGCTTTTTGCGTTGTGTGAAGTATCAGCGCTGAGATACATTTTATTCGGCGTATTTCTGAAAACGGATTTGCTCGCCTCAATAAGAGAACCGGAAAATTCGTTTTTCGAGCCGTTTCTGTTTTTAAGATAGCACCTGTCAATAACAGAAGAGCTGTTTCTCTTCGCTTGAGATTTTACATTGTGCTTAATGTTTTTTCTGCCTTGCGAAACAAGCTTTTTCTTTAAAGATTTTGCAAGGCACGCCGAAGCTCTTTTTGCAAAGCGCACAGCCTTATAAGAAAAGCTTATATTTTCCGCTCGGCGTTCACAAGATTTTTTTGCACTTGAAAGACTTTCTATTTCATTGAAACCTTCCAAACCAATGAATTTTGTCTTCACAATTATTTCTCCTATCGCATTAATCGTTACATTTTTGTAACAAACTCAACGCTTTAATTATACCAAATTGTAACGAATTTGCAATAAGAGAATTAAAAATTGTAATATTATACATAAAACCCGCCATAACAGACGGGTTTTGTCAATGATATTGCACAATATTTCTTAAAATTAATTATACTGTAAGTTATCAACCTTATAATCAATCAACAGAGAGTAATATTCTTTAAGAGCAGAAATTGCCCCGTTTTTGTCATGTTCCTTGTAATTTCCGCACTCAACTGCGCTTGTTCCCGGAATTTCTCCCCTATGTTCGCAACATTTTTTGACAGTATCCTTTATCAGGTCAAGCGACTGCTGTAAGCTCAAATTTCTAACAAGAAAATAAAAACCTGTTCTGCATCCCATAGGGCCGAAATAAATCACATTATCCGCAAATTCGCTGTTCCTCGCGTAAGTCGCAAACAAATGCTCAATCGTGTGCATAACGGGGTTTGGCAGAAACGGCGGAGTATTGGGTTTTACAAATCGCATATCAAAGGTTGTAATATCTCCGTCTATGCGAGAAACATACACACCGGGATTAAGCGTGTTGTGATTTACGGTAAAGCTTGCTATTTTTTTCATTTTATTCATTCCTTTATATTAAAATCAGTCGTAGTCCGCCACGTTTGTAAAGCAAATATTCAGATCGACTTGTCCCTCTATTCCGTCAATACTGCCGGATTCGGAATATTGCCACATTGAAAATTCATAATAAAATGTGGGGACATCGGCGTATTCGCAGTACCATATATCAATATCTGCAAGCCTTGACAAATCGTATTTAAAATAAAGTTCTCGGCTGGGCGAATATATAATCGGAGTATAGCCGTGCTCTTTTATTCTGTCGCAAAAAGCTCTTGCACATTCGGTCGTTTGGCTTGCGCTGACGCTGTCCGTGCGTGCGTCATCGTTCTTTATGATTTCCCAGTCGTAAGCGACGGGGTAGTCAAGTTTAATATCTCCGAGAATCGACTTAACAAAGTCGGCTTCCTCAACAGCCTCCTCGGTAGTAACAGCTTGAGAAAAGAAATAAGCTCCAACCTTTATTCCGGCGTTTTTAGCCCCGTTTATGTACTCTATCGCTTTGGTGTCGGAATACATTTTACCTTCCTCGCCGTAGCCTCGTCCGCCTACACGTATCATTGCAAAGTCAATTCCGCTTTCCTTTACCTTTTCCCAGTCGATTTCTCCGCTGTATTCCGAAACATCCACGCCCTCTGTTGAAGCGGGTTTGCCGTTTTCGCTGTAATATTTTAAGTTTTCGTCTGCGGTAAAGCCGTTGTTGTCAAGCTCGTTAACTCTTACTCCCTCAAGCTCGGTTATCCATATTTCGCCGAGTGTGCTGTCGTTTATATGGATTTTTTCACCCGTGGTTTTTACCGTTGTGTCTGTTGGCCGTACAGCCGCAGTTTCGGAGCTTGAAGAATCGGTTTCGCCGCATCCGCACAAAACTGCCGAAGCTGTCAGCAAAAGGGAAAAGAGCAGGCACAATGTTTTTTTCATAATAAATCTCCGTTTCTTTATATATGGACAAAATATTTGCTTATATTACTAAAAGCATAACATATTTTAATATTTCTGTAAACAAATAAAGTCGAAAATTGTATTGAAAATTATGTGAATATTCAGTATAATGTAACTTGAAACAAGAGGATAATTTTGCTTATTGCGCCTTAAACGAAGGGTCGGTGAAACGGTGAGAAGTGTCGGCGTCAGCGGTTATCGCAAAAAAACTAAAGAACAGCTGTTAAAGGAAATTGACGCCTGCAAATCACTCAGCCAGCTTTTTGCGCTCATGCAGCATGAGGGAATCGTAATGAGAATGTACGGACAGACAGGCGCGTCAAATATCAAGCCAAAAATACTTTCGCAAAAGGAAATTTCGGAAAATAAGGACGATACGCCTTTTGAGAGACTTCGCGCAAAGGTAAGAGAGGCAGTAGAAAACGACGGCAGAACGGCTGATTTAAAAAGTAAAAATAAAGCTTAGCAAACGCTTTAAATGGGGTTATAGTATGAAAAGGAATTTATATCGTGTTTTATCAACAGCTCTTTGCGCTGTAATAGCGGTGACTGCGGTTTTGTCCGCCGGTACGGGGGTTTATGCCGCATCGGACGAAACCCGGAATACCGAGCCGGACGCAGCTTTTGAGTCGTCTTTTATTTACGGTGACGCAAACGGCGACGGAGATGTCAGAATAAACGACGCGACCTTTGTCCAAAAGTATTCAGCGGCATTGGTTGATGAATCGGAGTTGAGGTTTGAAGCGTCCGATGTTGATGACGACGGATTCGTCAATGTGAAGGACGCAACTTTGATTCAAAGCTATTTAAGCGGTATCATTACCGAAAGTTTGGTGGGTCAGGTGTACGAACCCGAAAATTCACAGCCAACACAGCCTTCCGAAACGACAGCTCCTTCGGAAGTTACAGATCCTTCCGAAACGACAGCTCCTTCGGAAGTTACAGACAATTCCGAAACAACAGAGCCTTCTGTTGTTACTGACCCGACAAAAACAACAGAGCCTGCCGAAACAACGCAGCCGACAACGGTCACACAACCTGTCACCACAACACAGCCTGCAACTGAGGCAACAACGGTAAGACCTACCGTGGGAACGGTAAAGAATGTAACAAAAACAAGCTTTGAAACAAACAAAATAACGCTTAAATGGGACAAGGTATCAGGAGCGTCCGGCTATTATGTATATATCAAAAATGCCGACAGCTCATCGTCATACAAAAAGCTTGCCGATATAAAAAGCACAACCTATACGGCAACAAATTTAGCTCATACTACGCAGTATCATTTCAAGGTTTCGGCGTATGTAATAAAGGATTCGGTAAAATATGAGGGAGCCGCAACGGTTAAAAAGACGGCCACTCAGCCGGGCAAGGTTTCAAATCTAAGAATGGTGCGTTCATCAAGCGTAATAGAATTTGCGTGGGACCGCAACTCAAAGGCTACCGGTTACAGAATTTACAGGGCGTCCAACGCGACTAATGCGAAATATGTGCTTTATAAAACAATACGGGGAAACACTACAACCTCATTTGCCGACACAAAAGTAGAGTCGGGCAGAGCGTACTATTACAGCGTAAGGCCGTTCAGAGAGCTCTATGACACCGAATACAATGCACCTCACGCAACGATTAAGTTCATCTGCGGAATGAGCGCACCGGATTATAAAATGACTTCTCAGGTCTCAAGAGTAAGCTTTACATGGAATAAAAACAAGTACGCAACAGGTTATGACATTTATTATTCGACATCAAAATCGGGAACATTCAAGCTTTTAGGCACGACAAAAAATAATTATTTCAATACTGTGCGCCTTACCGATAAAAAGACATATTATTTCAGGGTCCAGCCCTATAAAATAAACGGAGCAAGCAAGACAAAGGTTCTCGGAACGTATTCCACCCGTTCAAAAACAGTAACGAAAAACGCCTATAACCAGACTGTGGGCGGAACATATATTGAAATCAGCATAAAACAGCAGCATATGTGGTTTTATATAAACGGCGAAATGTACTGTCAAACCGATGTTGTAACGGGCAATGCCGACGGAACTTATGACACTCCCAAGGGTGCGTTTAAAATTTGGCAAAGACTTTCTCCGACGGTGCTTGTAGGTCCGGGATATGCTTCTCCTGTTGATTACTGGCTTGCCTTTACTTACAGCGGAGTAGGTATCCACGATGCAAGCTGGCGTTCAAGCGGGGAATACGGCGGAACAACATATATGGGCAACGGCTCTCACGGATGTGTCAACACACCGTACAGCGCTGTCAAAAAGATTTATCAAAAGGCGTCAATCGGCACAATCGTTGTAGTTTACTGATGAAATATCAAAAGCACGGCATCGCATAAGCGGTTTGCCGTGCTTTTTGTGTTTTTGTAAGCTCTGTTTATAATTTGTATTTTTCAGTATGATATGTGAATATGTGATAACTGTTTTATGTGCTTAGTATTTCAGTAATACGTCTGATTATTGCTGTGATGCTTTTGCGTCGGCAGTATTTTTTGGACACATTTTTCCGTCAACATCGGTAAAATAATCGCCTTTAAGCAAAATCTTTGAAATAGGTACTATTTCATACCCCTCGTCTCTTATAGTCTCAATAACCATCGGCAGCGCCTCCGGGGTGTTTTTTGCTCCGTTATGCATAAGAATAATACTTCCGTTTTTTAGCTTGCTTTTAATATTTTGAGTGATTTGTTCAGGCGTCGGGTCTTTCCAGTCAAGCGAGTCAACATCCCACTGCACGCAGTATAGGCCGCATCCGTTTACAGCTTTTACAACGTCGTTGTTGTAGTCGCCGTAGGGCGCTCTGAACAAAGTGGGTGCTTTGCCCGTTATCTTTTTGATTTTTTCATTGCACGCCTGAATTTCTCCCGTCATATCAGCCGACGAAATCTGCGTCATATGAGGGTGAGTATTGCTGTGGTTCCCTACGTCATGCCCCTTTGCGGCTATTTTTTTTACGCTTTCGGGGTATTTGTCAACCCAATCTCCGACAAGGAAAAATGTTGTCTTAACCTTGTATTTATCAAGAATATCAAGCAGAGTATCGGTTTGTTCGTTGCCCCAAGCGGCGTCAAATGAAACAGCAACCTGCTTTTTGTCGGTTTCTACATAATATATGGGGATTTCTCTCGGCTCAGACGCCGTTTGAACCGCCTTAACCGTCGATGTAATCGCTATTGCCGCTGTTGCGGCCCCTATTAAAAGGCAAAAACCTATTGAAATCAAGCTGCGTTTTGTAAGGATTAATAAACGCATAAAATCCCCTCCCGAATAATTGTATGAGGGTAAATCAAAAAATATGAAACCGCCCAGCAAAATTTTGAGCCGAAAAACATAAGAAAACACGGCAAACCTAAGCTTGCCGTGTACAGTGCAAAAATATTATATAAAAATATTATTCGTCAGCTGCTTTTCTTTTTGCAAAGCAATCGCTGCAATAGTAGCTCTTGCCTTCCATCGGCTGGAAAGGAATCTTTGCAGGTCCTCCGCATTCAGCGCAGGTAGTTTCAAAATACTGGCGACCTGCCTTTGCGGCGTTTTTGCGAGCCTGTCTGCATTCCTTACAACGCTGCGGCTCATTTACAAAGCCCTTTTCTGCATAAAACTCCTGCTCACCGGCTGTGAAAACAAATTCGTTTCCGCATTCTTTGCAAATGAGTGTCTTGTCTTCGTACATAGGTTTTACCTCTCTCTTTTGGCATTATATAAATTTGTCCCGTGCGGAATTGCACCGCCTAAACTATTCAGGACATATCTATGGCGCTGATTTTTTTTCGCGCTCTCTGAAGAGCGTTGTCCGCCGACTTTTCCGAAACCGAAAGCTTTTTTGCGATTTCTTTGTAGCTGAGGCCGCTTCCGTACAGCATCAAAGCCTCAAACTCCGTTTTTGAAAGAACTCCCTTAAGCTTTTTTAAAACTCCCGCAAGATGTTCTCTGCACATAATTAACTCTTCCGGCGACTGCGACAAATCCTCAACCGAATCCCCCAAATCATCAAGTCTTACAATAGCGGTTTTGGGTACGATCTTTTTAGCGCTGTTTTTTCTTATAATAGAAATAAACCTGCGCTCAACAACAACCGACATATAACCTTTAAAGCTTGCGGCTGCTTTTTCATCAAAGGTTCTGCACGCATACAAAAGAGCAAGCAGTCCCTCCTGCACAAAATCGTTTGGCTCATACCCTTCGGCGGTATATTTTCGGGATATAAAGCTTACGGTTTTTAAATACCGCATCATAAGTTCGTTGTAGGCGTTGTCATCACCGTTTTTGGTAAGCTGAGCAAGGGTGTTGTCATCGAGTAAAGAATAGGAGCTTGTACTTTTACTCATTTACTCACCCCTGACAGTATAAATCTATACACATAATGATATTACAATATTAATAATATGTCAACTGTAAAATTGCAAATTCTGTAAAAATGCATTATAATTTTAATAAAAATTATGCAAAACAACCAATTATTTGTCGGAAATTGTATAAAACTCACTTGTAAAATCTGCCTTGAAATGGTATAATTACTTAAATTAATTTGTGAGGTAAAGCTATATGGTGGTAAAATGCAACAGCTTTGGTATTGACGGATTGGATGGTTATAAAGTTGAAGTCGAGGCAACTATGCAAACCGGCTTGCCGGGGTTTGATATGGTGGGGCTTCCGGATTCTGCCGTTCGAGAAAGCCGTGACAGGGTAAAAAGCGCTCTGAAAAACTGCGGTTTCAGCCTGCCGTCAGCTCACATCATACTAAATCTTGCGCCTGCCGATGTTAAAAAAGAGGGTACGGTTTACGATCTACCTATATCTGTTGCGCTGTTAAAGCTTACGGGCAGGATACAAACCGATATTTCCGACTGCGCATTTATAGGTGAGCTGTCGCTGTCGGGTGAAACAAGAAAAATCAAAGGCGTACTGCCCATGGTTATAAAAGCGGCTGAGTGCGGTGTAAAAAGAATATTTGTGCCGTCGCAGAATATCGCAGAGGCCGAAGTGGTGGATGGAATTGAGGTTTACGCGACAGACGGAATTTTGGAGCTTATAGGTATTCTGAACGGCAGCGTAAAGCCGAAAAAACCCGTTGCGCCTGACGGCTCGGTTTTAAAGAAAATAAGTTGTGTTCCCGATTTTTCGGAGGTAAAAGGGCAGTACGAGGCAAAACGGGCAATTGAAATAGCAGCGGCAGGCGGTCATAACATTTTACTAATAGGTCCTCCGGGCTCGGGAAAAAGTATGCTTGCTAAAAGGATTCCTTCCATTTTACCCGATATGACCTTTGAAGAAATGATAGAAACTACCAAAATTCACTCAATAGCGGGTGTTCTCGGCACGAACGGGCTCGTAGAAACACGGCCGTTTCGTGCCCCTCATCACACGGTAACTGCCGTCGGCCTCGGCGGAGGAGGAACGGGAACGATACGCCCGGGCGAGGTTTCGCTTGCTCATAACGGAGTGCTTTTTCTCGATGAGCTTCCCGAATTTTCACGAAATGCGCTTGAGGTGTTAAGACAGCCTATCGAGGATATGAAAATAACGATTTCCCGAGCGGGACATAACTGTACATATCCCTGCTCGATTATGGTGGTTGCGGCGATGAATCCCTGCCCGTGCGGATACTACGGTGACTCAACGCACAGATGCACCTGTTCTCACGCAAAAATAACAAATTACTTAAACAGAATATCGGGACCTTTGCTCGACCGTTTTGACATTCATGTCGAGGTGCCGCCCGTAAAATTTGATGAACTGCGCAGCAAGGAAGTAAGCGAGCCGTCGTCACAAATAAAAAAACGAGTGGAAGCCGCAAGAAAAATACAGCGTGAGCGTTTTAAAAACTCAACGGTATCATGCAACGCAAAAATCAGCGCCGCACAGTTTGAAAAGGCCTGTATAATAGACAGCGTTGCCGAGCGTACTCTGAAAAACGCATTTGAAAGTCTTTCGCTTACCGCAAGAGCCTACGACAGGGTTTTAAAGGTGGCGAGAACAATCGCCGACCTTGAAATGTCCGAGGTCATTCGTTCCGAGCACGTTCTCGAAGCGGTTCAGTACAGAAGCCTTGACAGAAAATACTGGGCAAAAAACTGATATATAAATTTGTGTTTGCGGTTTAAGAAAAACCTGTTAGAAATTTCTTTAATATTTTTAATTTTTGTGATATAATTAACCTGCGTATTTCGCAGAAAATAAACCCACGGAGGTAAAAATTATGACAGTATCAAAAACTTCTATAATCGGTGACGTTCTCGATATGCATCCCGAAACAGCGGAGATATTTTTCTCAATCGGTATGCACTGCCTCGGCTGCCCCGCTTCAAGGGGAGAAACAATCGAGGAGGCTTGCGCCGTTCACGGCGCCGATGCAGATGCGCTCGTTAATGAGCTTAACGAAGCAATCGGCGAATGAGTACGGCGTTTTCGCTTGACAACCGACTCAAACTTTGCGCCGCTTATGTACGTCAGGGTTCAAAGCTTGCCGATATTGGCACCGACCACGCATATTTACCTGTGTGGCTGTGCCGTATCGGCAGAATTTCCCGCGCAATAGCGGCGGACATAAATCCGGAGCCGCTTAAAAGAGGGCAAAGCACCGTTGCGCAGGCTGAACTGAGCGGCGTTATAGAAACAAGGCTTTCCGACGGACTTGCCAATATAGACGGCACGGAGGCTGACGATATAGTCATTGCGGGAATGGGCGGAGAGCTTATTGCAAAAATAATTTCGGACTGGAAATATTCCCGTGACAGCTCAAAGCGCTTTATATTGCAGCCTATGACCAAAAGCGAAGTTTTAATTCGCCGGCTTACGGAAAACGGATTTAAAATATTATCGCAGGACTGCTGTACGGCATCAAAAAAATGCTATACCGTACTGCTTGTACAATATACAGGAGAAAGGCCTGTGACTGATGAAACCTATTTTTATATAGGCGGTCTTTCACCGAAAACAAACAGCACGCATCTTCGCTTTATTGAGGAAGAACTCGAAAGACTTTCCAAAATGGCTGCGGGGGATGTGCGCTTTGCTGCGCTTGCAGAAAGGATACGGGAAAAAGTTTATGACAAGAATAAGTGATATTTTGGAATTTTTCGAGGGCTTTGCGCCCGTCGGCACCGCTATGGATTTTGACAATGCGGGACTTTTGGTGGGGGATAAAAATTGTGTTGTAGATAAGGTTCTTGTAACGCTTGATATTACGGGAGAGGTTGTCTGCGAAGCAGAGCGCCTCGGCTGCGGACTGATTATAAGTCATCATCCCGTTATATTTAACCCGATAAAAAGGCTTGATACGCAAAGCGCTGTCTATATGCTTGCAAATAAGGGGATTTCTGCGATTTGTATGCACACGAATCTTGATCTAAGCGAAATTTTTTCGGTCAATATCTGCCTTGCAAAGGCTCTGGGAGTAAAAGACATACGAAAAAGCGAAAAAGGCGTATGTATGTTTACCGGTGAGCTTGAAAATCCGACCGATATATACGATTTTGCCCGTTCCGTCAAGAACAATCTCGGCTGTGAGGGGCTGAGGTTTACGGACACGAAAAAAACGGTAAAAACAGTTGCCGTTTCATCGGGTGCGGGCGGAGATGATATTGCAGCAGCTGCCGAAGAGGGCGCAGATGTTTTTGTCACAGGTGAAATCAAGCACCACGAAATTAACCTTGCAAACGAACTAAATGTCAGTATCATTGACGTGGGACATTACAAAAGTGAAGATATTGTAATTTTGCCGCTTGTAAAAAAGCTTTCTGAAAACTTTCCCGATATAATTTTTACAAAATCGAAAGCTTACACGGATAATATTAAATTTATTTAATTAAAAAGGGACGAAAGTATAAATTATGTTGCATAATTTGTAACTGTTTGATATAATGATACGGTAAATAACTATATGTGGTGGTATGCCCTTTTAGGGCGTCAAAATGAGGTAAAATACAGATATGAGAATAAGAAAAAAGAAATGGGCGGAGCCTGAACTGTCGGTTTGTGATTTTTTTGTAAAAAATCCCGAAGAAAACGCAGGCAAATGGAAAAGCTCATTTAAGAAGGAACAGCCTGTGTATCTTGAAATAGGCTGCGGAAAGGGCGGTTTTGCTGGCAGGCTGGCTCTTGAAAATCCCGATAAAAATATTATCGCCGTGGATATAAAAATTGATATGCTCGGCGTCGGCAGACGCACAATAGTAAAGCTGTTTGAGGAAAGCGGAAAGACGCAGGATGATATTTCCAATATTTTGCTTGTGAATTACAATGTTGAACAGCTCAATAAGATTATTACGCACGACGATGAAATAGAAAGACTTTATATCAACTTCTGCAACCCGTGGCCCCGCTCAAAGCATAAAAAGCGCAGGCTTACATATTACAAAAAACTTGAAATGTACAAAAGCTTTTTGAAAAAGGACGCTGAAATCCGTTTTAAAACCGATGATGACGAGCTTTTTGATGAGAGCATAGAGTATTTTAAACAGAGCGGTTATGATATTATTTTTCTTACCCGCGACCTGCACGCAAGCGATGTAAACGATAATATAGAAACCGAACACGAAAAAATGTTTTCGCAGCAGGGAATCAAAATAAAATATCTTATCGCCCGTCAGAGTCAATAATTTTTGCTGTATACGGGAATTTTTATCATTATGTGAGGGGAGGCTGTATGCTTGAAAATCAAAAAACTTCTGCTTTTCGCAGCTGTCTGCGTTATCTCAGCAGTTATACTCAGCGGATGTAATATAACCGATTTCGGCATTGACAGCCTTTTAAGGCCTCCGAAAACAATGGGAGATGAAGCGGAAATAGAACAGCTCATTGCCGATACGGCAAAAAAAGGTTATACTCTAAAGTATCCCAAAAGCGGTTCTTACAGAAGCGCAATAATAATGAAAGACCTTGACGGCGACAACTCTGAAGAAGCTCTTGCTTTTTATCGTGAAAACGACGATGTTGCAAGACTGCATATGCTTGTAATGTACAACAGCGGAAGCGAGTGGAAGCTTGCCTCTGACAGCGTGACCGAAACTACCGATGTTGACAGGGTGGATTTTGCCGATGTTTCAGGCAGCGGAACTCTTGAGATTGCGGTAGGTTATTCGACATATAACCAAAACACCAATCTGCTCTCGTGCTACTCGTATTTGGACGGAGAAATAAGTCAAATAAAAGCGGGACAGCAGTATTACGAATTTTACTGCGGAGATTTTAATCTTGACGGTAAGGACGAATTAATGGCGCTGTCGCTTTATTCTTCTGAGAACGAGGCAAACGCCTCAATGCTTGAATACGACCCGGAAAAAAACATAATGTATTCAAAGGCGTCCGTCGCTATGGATCCGAATGTAATAAGGTATAAGAATGTTTCCGTTGCCCGGATCGGCTCAGACGCGCAAGGAGTGTTTGTTGACGGCGAGCTTGCAACGGGCGAAATTTTAACGCAGATTGTTTATTACAACTTTGAGCTTTCCATTCTTCGCAATCCTCTTTATAAGGAAAAGTCTGAAAATGTCACAAAGAGGAGCAGCAATGTTGTATGTGCCGATGTTGACGGGGACGGAGTTTTTGATTTTCCGACAGTTGAAAAACTGCCGTATTCAGATAACGAACCTGCAGAAACAGTTGCGGATAAAATAACTTGGAACACGCTTTCCGGCGACAACGAGTCAATAACCCAAAAGCTTAATATGGCAGTAAATTATAACCTTGCGTTTACTTTTAAAATGCCCGATACTTGGCTTGAAGATACGGTTACGGCTATTAATTCCGTAAAAGAAAATACAATGACCTTTTACGAATGGAACAAATCCTCGGTCGGGGAAAAGCTGTTTGAAATCAAGGCGTTTAATATATCAGACTGGGAAAACGGCAAGGGTACTGATGATTATACTATAATATACAAGGACAGCACGGGTGCGTATGCGTTTGTGAATTACAACGCCGGCAGTAATTATTCGCTGTCAGACGATGAAATAAAAAAGTCGTTCGCGGTTTTGACCGAAACGGCGCTTTAGCGTGAAAAATCAGAAAACGGAGGTTTTGTTATGAAAAAAATACTTGTTTGTGAGGACGAAGCGGCAATCCGCGATTTTGTAGTTATAAATTTGACCCGCGCAGGTTATGATGTTGTTGAGGCGGACTGCGGAGAAGCTGCCTTGCAGAAATACGACGAAAACGACGGTGACTTTGACGTAGCTATTCTTGATGTTATGATGCCGGGTATCGACGGTTTTCAGGTTTGCAAGGAGCTTAGAAACCGCAACGGCGGTATAGGAATAATTATGCTTTCCGCAAAAACTCAGGAAATGGATAAGGTCACGGGACTTATGCTCGGAGCGGACGACTATGTTACAAAGCCGTTTTCGCCGAGTGAACTGCTTGCAAGAGTGGACTCATTGTACAGACGAGTTGCGCTTGCACGCTCACATGCGGAAAACAACTTTAAAGAAGAGCTTAAATCGGGCGAATTTACTCTCAATCTCAGAAACCGTGCGCTTCTTAAAAACGGCAAAATGATTGAGCTTACACAGGTTGAATTTCAGATTATGGAATACTTCTTCTCAAATCCGGGAGTTGCGCTTGACAGACTTGATATTTTAAACCATGTCTGGGGAGAAGCATATGTCGGAGAGGATAAAATAGTCGATGTAAATATCAGACGTCTTAGAATGAAGGTTGAAGACGAGCCGTCAAATCCAAAGCATATTATTACGGTTTGGGGTCTCGGATACAAGTGGGATTCAGGTGTGAACTAATTTATTACGCAGCGGATTTATCGCTTTCGATTAAAACATAACGGCGGTTCATAAATTACAGCGGCACGTCAAAAGGGGGAAGGCATAAGGATGTTTCGCGGAATTACAAAACGCTGGATGCTTAATACACTCAGCGTTATTCTTACAATTATAGTATCTATTGTTGTATGCCTCATCTTTTTTGTTACATACCTTTTTCAGAGCAGCGTTGAACAAAGTCTATCGTCAACGGGAAGCGAGCTTTCGCTTGTGTTTCCCGGATATACAAGCGATTCTTCCACGAGCTTTACTTCCACGGCAAGAGATTATGTAGAAAATTTCAAGAAAAAAGAACAGCTTGAGGTTATGGTAATAAATTCAAACGGAAGAGTTGTAATGACCTCAACGGGCTTTATACCAGCAGACGGCACAGAGCTTACCGACTATGACGAGGCAAAGAAAAATTCCGAAGGCTTTGCCTATTGGAGCGGCAAGTTAAGCTCCGGGGAAAGCGCCATGAGCGCGACAAGAATAATAAAAAACGACAACGGAGTATGTGTGGGCGCCGTTCGTTATATAGTGTCAATGGACCTTGTCAACAGCAGAATAATGCTTATTTCATTGATTCTTGTAGGTATCGGGTTGATTATTATAGCTCTCGTAGTAGTGTCGGGACTTCTGTTTATCGGCTCAATAGTAAAGCCTATCCGCAAAATATCGCTTGCGGCGGCAAGCATCGCACACGGCGATTTTTCAGCTTCCGAAAAAATCGAGCATAAGTACGATGATGAAATAGGCGATTTGTGCGAAGCGGTCAGCGATATGGCAAAGGACCTGCAAACCACCGAACAGACTAAAAACGACTTTATCTCCCGTGTTTCCCATGAGCTCAGAACTCCCCTTACGGCGATTAAAGGCTGGGCGGAAACCATGCAGCTTTCCGAGCGCGGAACGCTTGACAGAAAAACCTTTGACAGAGGTATGGGAGTAATCATAAAAGAAAGCACAAGGCTTACAAGTATTGTTGAGGAGCTTCTTGATTTCAGCCGAATCCAAAGCGGCAGAATGGTGCTTATGAACGAAAAGCTCGATATACTTGCCGAATTTGACGAAACCGTTTATATGCTCAAGGAGCGTGCAGTAAAAGAGGGTAAGCATCTTTTGTATGACGAGCCCGACGCTGTTTATCCTCCTGTTTACGGCGACAGAAACCGACTGAAACAGGTGTTCCTCAATGTAATTGACAATGCGCTCAAATACACGCCCAAAGGCGGCGTCGTTGCGGCACAGGTTATTTACAGCAAGGACGAGCCTGATATTATAAAAATAGTTATTACCGACACGGGCTGCGGAATATCGGCTGAAGATTTGCCCAAGGTAAAAGAAAAGTTTTACAAGGCAAACCAAAAGGTAAGAGGTTCTGGAATAGGACTTGCAGTTGCAGATGAAATTATGAATCTTCACAAAGGCTCGCTTGATATTGAAAGCGGCGAGGGCGTAGGTACAACCGTAACCCTGACCTTCCCCATCTATAAAGAGGGCGAAGAACAGGATATGCCTGATAATATAAAACTGTGATTAATATCACGAAAGGAATTTTAAATGTCTAAATCTACTAAACAAACCAAGAAGATAACTTCAATAGGCGGAAGTGCGCTGATTGAGGGCATTATGATGCGCGGACCCAAGCGTACTACCGTGTGTGTCAGAACAGGTGAAAATGAGATATACAGTGAGGACGTCAGCATTACGACAATCCCGTCAAAATATAAGATTTTCAAACTGCCTTTTTTAAGAGGAATTGCGGGACTCATTGATTCCATGCGCTTGTCCTACAAGTCTTTAATGCTTTCGGCGGACAAGGCTGTTGAGGCGGCTGAAATCGAGGAAGAGGAGCCGTCAAAGTTTGAAAAGTGGCTTGATGATAAATTCGGTGACAAGCTTTTTAAAATTCTCATGGCGATTATGTCTGTAATAAGCGTTGCGTTTGCGGTGGCACTTTTCTTTTTTCTGCCGTCGTTTCTGTTTGATTTATCGGCAAACTTCATCCCTGCGTTTGAAGGTGACGGAGGAACAGCGGTTTTTTGGAAATCGGTGTTTGAGGGCGTGCTTAAATTAATTCTTTTTCTCTTATATATAATCGCGTGTTCTCAGATGACTGAGATGAAGCGTGTGTTTATGTACCACGGTGCGGAACATAAAACAATTTTTTGCTATGAAAACGAGGAAGAGCTGACCGTTGAAAATGTAAAAAAGCAATCCCGCTTTCACCCCAGATGCGGAACAAGCTTTATGGTGCTTATGCTCATCGTCGGAATAATCATCGGCCTTTTTATTCCCGTTGCCCCGTTCGGAATCGGGGTTTTAAGACCGATTATAAAAGTGCTTTTGCTTCCTGTTTCCTGCGGAATCGGCTACGAGCTTATAAAAATCTGCGGAAAGCACGATAATTTAATAACAAGGATTATTGCGGCGCCCGGTCTTTGGGCTCAGAGAATTACCACAAAAGAACCCGATGACAAAATGATCGAGGTTGCAATAGAGGCGATCAAGGCAGTAATCCCCGAAGACGGTTCGGACATAGTTTCAAAATGATTACCGTAAAGCAGGCATATTTAAAGTGCAGGGAAATTTTAGGGGAAGCCGAGATAGAAAACGAGGCGTTTGACGCTCTCTGTTTGTTTAAAAAGGCGACAGGCCTTGACAGGCTCGGCATTATTTCTCACGGAGAAGAAGCGCTTTCGGACGAAAAGTATAAATATCTCATGGAAATCACCCGCAAAAGGGCTGACCGTGAGCCTTTGCAGTATATTATCGGGCGCTGGAGCTTTTGCGGCTTTGATTTTTATGTGGGCAGGGGTGTGCTTATCCCCCGTGACGATACCGAGGTGGTAGTTAATCTCTGCCTTGATTTTACAACGAACAGCCACGCCAAAAAAACATTGGATCTTTGTGCGGGAAGCGGAGCAATTTGCGTTGCGCTTTCAAAACTTGCAGATATTGATGTAACGGCTGTTGAGCTCAGCGACGAGGCTTTTAAATTTCTCAAAAAGAATATTGCCCATAATAACGCAAAGGTAAAGCCTGTAAAGGGTGATATTTTTAAATGCCATACTGACTTTGAGGACGGAACTTTTGACCTTGTTGTTTCTAACCCGCCGTATATCAAAAGCGATGAAATCCCCGCGCTTCAGGAGGAAGTGCGGCGTGAGCCGAGCCTTGCTCTCGACGGAGGAGTAAGCGGCTATGACTTTTACGAAGCCATAATACATAACTGGAGCTCAAAACTTGTTTCGGGCGGCGCACTTGCGTTTGAGCTCGGCGAAGGACAGTTTGATTATGTTGAATGTCTTATGAAGCAAAACGGCTTTTGTAATATTAAAACGGCACTTGATTTAGGCGGAGTGCAAAGGGCAATAATCGGGACTAAGCTCTAAAATATAGAAAATTTGTTCGACAAATTACCGCAAAAATATTGCAATTTTATTTTGTATATTTTATAATTTAGTAAAATAATTCGTTTTCTTTTAATAAAACGGTTGGATTTACGGAGGTATATGATATGGCAGTTGATAAGACAAAGGCGCTTGAAACCGCGCTTGCACAGATTGAAAAGCAGTTTGGAAAGGGCGCTGTAATGCGCCTCGGAGAAAACAAGCATATGAATGTTGAGCATATTTCAACCGGCTCACTCTCTCTTGATATTGCTCTGGGGATAGGAGGACTGCCAAGGGGCAGAATTGTTGAAATTTACGGTCCTGAGTCATCAGGTAAGACAACTCTCTCACTTCACTGCATAGCGGAGGGACAGAAAAACGGCGGCAATGTTGCTTTTATAGATGTTGAGCACGCCCTTGACCCGACCTATGCCGCGGCACTCGGAGTAGATGTTGACTCTCTGCTCGTCTCACAGCCCGACACGGGCGAGGACGCCCTGGAGATTGCCGAGGCTCTTATCCGAAGCGGCGCGATAGATGTAATTGTAATCGACTCGGTTGCGGCTCTTGTACCGAAAGTTGAAATCGAGGGCGAAATGGGCGACAGCCATGTCGGCCTGCACGCAAGACTTATGTCGCAGGCACTCAGAAAGCTTGCCGGTGCGATTTCAAAGTCGAACTGCGTTGCAATCTTTATAAACCAGCTTCGTGAAAAGGTCGGAGTTGTTTACGGAAATCCCGAAGTAACGACGGGCGGCCGTGCGCTGAAATTTTACAGCTCCGTTCGTATCGACATCAGACGAGGCGAAGCAATCAAGGTAAACGGCGAAACAGTAGGTTCTCATACAAGAGTAAAGGTTGTAAAAAATAAAATAGCACCGCCTTTCAGAGAGGCGGAGTTTGATATAATGTACGGCGAGGGAATCTCCCGTGAGGGCGAGCTTCTCGACCTTGCCGTAAAAGCGGATGTTGTTCAGAAAGCAGGAGCGTGGTTCAGCTATAACGGAAACCGACTCGGACAGGGACGTGACAAGGTAAAAGAGCTTCTGAAAACCGACAAGGAGCTTGCAAAGGATATTGAAGAAAAGCTGTGGGAAAATATCGACAAGCTCTATGCTCGCAAAAAGCCTGCGCCCAAGGCAAAAATCACCGAAATTCCCGCCGCAGAGCCGTCGGGAGCTTCCGTACCCGAGGCAAAAGTCAAAAAAAGCAGTCCTGCCATTGATGTTTTAGTTGACGACTGATGCTGATAACGGCAGTTGAGCCGAGAAGACGGGCGATGAGTGCGCTTTATATCGACGGCGAGTTTGTTATGAACCTTGATACGCAGACTCTCATTGAAAACCGTTTTGACGTCGGCAGAGAAATAGATGATGATGATTTGCACCGAATAATTCTTTTGAGCAACGAAAAGCGTGCAAAGGAAAAGGCGCTTTGGCTCATATCGTACCGTGACCACTCCAAAAAAGAGCTTACCGAAAAGATAAAACGCACCTGCGATGAGCAGAGCGCCGAGAAAGCCGTTGAGCGAATGGAAGAGCTCGGTCTTGTAAATGACGAAGAATTTGCGAAAAGGTATGCAAATAAGCTGATTTTTTCAAAGCATATGTCAAAAACCGCAGCGTCCTTTGAGCTTTCCCGCAAGGGGATAGACAGGGAGCTTTGCGAACAAATCCTAAATGACATTGATGTTGACGAAAGACAGCAGATCAAAGAAGTAATCCATAAAAAGTACAAAAATATAGGTGACGAAAAAATACGCCGCAGGGCATTTTCCGCCCTGCAAAGGCTCGGATACGGATTTAGTGATATTCGTGCCGTGTTTGAAGAATACATTGAGGAAGACTGCATATGAATTATAAAGTCGGTATAGTATCTCTCGGCTGTGCCAAAAACCAGGTTGACGCCGAAATGCTTTTGTTTACGCTCAAAAACAGAGGATTTAAAATTGTAAACGACCCCGCGGACGCCGACGCGGTAATCGTAAACACCTGCGGCTTTATTGAGTCGGCAAAGCAGGAGAGCATTGACGAGATAATTGAACTGGGCAATCTAAAGCGGGAGGGCAAGATAAAAGCAATAGTTGTCACAGGCTGTCTTGCCGAGAGGTATCAAAATGAAATAACAAAACAGCTTTACGAGGTTGACGCGGCAGTCGGAATAGGCGCAAACAGTCAAATTGCCGACATAGTGCTTGACGCTCTGAACGGCAGGAAAACCGAGATATTCCCCGATAAGTCGCTTTTGCCCTTGGAGGGCGGCAGAGTCCAGTCAACCCCGTTTTATACGGCATACCTTAAAATTGCCGAGGGCTGCGACAACTGCTGTACATATTGTGCTATTCCGCTTATCAGGGGTCATTTTCGCAGCAGACAGCCCGACGATGTTGTAAAAGAGGCTGAGCGCCTTGCCAAAAACGGCGTTAAGGAGCTCAATGTAATTGCTCAGGACACGACCCGTTACGGCGAAGACCTTTTCGGAGAGCCGTATCTTGCAAAGCTTTTGAAAAGGCTGTGCAAAATCGACGGGTTCAGATGGATAAGGGTGCTTTACTGCTATCCCGACAGGATAACCGATGAGCTTATTGATGTTATGGCAAGCGAGGAAAAAATCGTAAAGTACATTGATATTCCTCTTCAGCATTGCAGCGGCGAAGTGCTCAAAAATATGAACCGCAGAGGCGACCGTGAAAGCCTTACAAGGCTGCTTAATAAAATAAAAGCAAAAATGCCTGATGTTGTTTTGCGCTCAACCTTTATAACGGGTTTTCCGGGTGAAACAGAGCAGCAGTTTGAAGAGCTTGCGGAGTTTGCGGCAGAAATAAAGTTCCAGCGCCTCGGCTGTTTCCCGTATTCAAGGGAGGAGGACACAAAAGCGGCGCTTATGGAAAATCAGATTGACGACGAAACAAAGCAAAAGCGTGCTGACATAATTATGGAGCATCAGCAAAGCGTTATGGCACAGTATTGCGAAAGTCTGATAGGCAGCGAGCTTGAGGTGCTTGTTGAGGGATATGATAAGCTTGCCGAGTGTTATTTCGGCAGAAGCTACGCCGACGCCCCCGAGGTTGACGGCTGTGTGTTTTTTACCTGTAAAGGAGAAAAGCCAAAAGCCGGCGACTTTGTAAAGGTCAAAATTACCGACTATACGGGCTGCGACCCGATAGGCGAATGTTAAATAGTAAGTACATTTTATTTTCTGATTCCGGATTGGTGATTTGTATATGAACTTAAATAATTTTAAGTGGACTCGTGAGCCGAATGATTATAAAATCGAAAAGGACAGAGTGGAAATAATTATAAATCCTCATACTGACCTTTGGCAGAGAACATACTATCATTTCAGAAACGATAATGCCCCCGTACTGCAAGCCGAAACCGATGAAAAGTTTTTCAGCTTTACGGTCAAAGCGAATTTTGAAGAAAGCAGTCATAGGTTCGACCAATGCGGTGTTGCGGTTTATTTAGACAGCGAGAATTGGCTGAAAGCTTCGGTCGAATATGAAAATGATACTTTCCAGCATCTTGGTTCGGTTGTCACAAATCTTGGATACTCGGATTGGGCAACGACTGAGATTGACGCAAAAATCAAGTGCGTGTGGTATCGGCTCAGCAGGCGTGAAGATGATTTTCGCATAGAATGTTCCTTTGACGGTATAAATTTTTCGCAGATGAGAATTTGCCATTTGCATAAGGCTGTCGGAAAAATCAAATTCGGTGTTTATGCCTGCTCACCCGAAGATTCTTGTTTCAAGGCTGTATTTACCGATTTTGCGTTGACCGAATGTATGTGGAAGGCACACGACGGTCAGCAGCCGGATGAAATATAAGCCGTATTTAATTTTATACTCTTTAAAAATATAAATCGAGGTAACAAAATGAATTTACCCAATAAACTGACAGTAGGGCGGATAATTCTCGTTCCGTTTTTTGTTGCGGCGGTGCTGATTGATTTTCCGCTTCATTATCTTGCCGCACTCATAATATTTGTAATCGCTTCTCTTACCGATTTGCTCGACGGCAAGATTGCGAGGAAAAACAATCTTGTAACCGACTTCGGAAAGTTTGCGGATCCGCTTGCAGACAAAATTCTTGTCCTTGCGGCATTACTCTGCTTTGTCCAGAACGGTTACTGCGACTGCGTGGCTGTAATTATCGTTTTGTTCAGAGAATTTGCCGTAACCTCAATCAGGCTTACTGCGGCGGCAGGCGGAAAGGTGGTAGCCGCAAATATTTTCGGCAAGATTAAAACGGTAACCCAGATGATTGCAATTATCGCAATACTCGTTATGCAGATCGTGCTCGAAATTCCTGCGCTCAGCTTGTCTTACGGAATCGGTTTATACGATATTTTAATTCCTGTATTCTATTTATGCGGTGAAATTTTGATATGGATTTCTACAATTTTTGCCGCAATTTCGGGTATCATCTATATTGTTCAAAACAAGCAGTTCATATCTGAAATGTAAAATATATTCGGAAGTGATAATTTGTTCAAAACACTCAAATCCGACCTTAACGCCGTGCTTGAGCGTGACCCTGCCGCAAGGAGCAAAGCGGAGGTGTATTTTCTCTACTCGGGCTTTAAGGCTGTAAGGTCCCACAGAAAAGCCAACTGGTTTTACAGACACAATTTTAAATTTTTAGCCCGCTGGATTTCTCAGCGAAGCCGTCACAAGACGGGAATAGAAATTCATCCCGGCGCAACAATAGGCAAGGGACTTTTTATCGACCACGGAATGGGCGTTGTAATCGGTGAAACAACCGTCATCGGCGACAACTGTACCATCTATCAGAACGTTACCCTCGGCGGTACGGGCAAGGACACGGGCAAGCGTCACCCGACGCTCGGCAACAATGTCCTTGTCGGTTCGGGCGCAAAGGTGCTCGGCCCGTTTAAAGTGGGCGACAACGCCCGCATTGCGGCAGGCGCCGTTGTACTGAGTGAGGTACCGGCAAACGCGACCGCTGTCGGTGTGCCTGCAAGGATCGTCAAAGTAAACGGCATAAGAAGCGAAGCGCTCGACCAGATTCATGTATCCGACCCTGTCGCACTTGCGCTTTGCAATTTTGAACACAAGCTTACAAAGCTTACAAAACAGATCGAAGAATTAAAAAAAGGTGAAAGCAAGGAGTAATCAATATGATTTTATATAACTCTCTCGGACAGACAAAACAGGAGTTTGTCCCCCATACAGAGGGCAAGGTAAATATGTATACCTGCGGACCCACGGTTTATCATTACGCCCATATCGGAAATCTGCGTACCTACATTATGGAGGATGTTCTCGAGAAATATCTTCGCTTTTTAGGCTACG
Source organism: uncultured Ruminococcus sp. (assembly GCA_944415425.1). Lineage (GTDB taxonomy): Bacteria > Bacillota > Clostridia > Oscillospirales > Acutalibacteraceae > Ruminococcoides. The sequence continues at coordinate 39,317 of CALYBP010000011.1, forward strand.
ATGTAAACCGAGTAATGAACATTACCGATGTCGGTCATCTCTCAAGCGACGCCGACACAGGAGAGGACAAAATGCTTGCTGGCGCAAAGCGTGAGCATAAAACAGTCTTGGAAATCGCAAAGTTTTATACCGACGCTTTTTTTGCCGACTGCGAAAAGCTCAACATTAAACGTCCCGATGTTGTCGAGCCCGCAACCAACTGTATCGACAGCTTCATCGAAATGATTTCTGTTTTGCTCGACAAGGGTTATGCATACATTGCGGGCGGCAATGTGTATTTTGACACTTCCAAGCTTGAAACCTACTATGTTTTCGGAAATATGAATGAGGACGACCTTGCGGTAGGCGTGCGTGACAGCGTTGAGGAGGACAAAAATAAACGCAACAAAGCGGATTTTGTGCTTTGGTTTACAAAGTCAAAGTTTGATTCTCAGGAGCTTAAATGGGAAAGCCCGTGGGGACTGGGATACCCCGGCTGGCATATTGAATGTTCGTGCATAAGCTACAAGCACAACGGCGAGTATCTCGACATCCACTGCGGCGGAATTGACAACGCGTTTCCTCACCACACAAACGAAATCGCCCAGAGCGAGGCTTTTCTCGGTCACAAATGGTGCGGATACTGGTTCCATGTGCTTCATCTAAACGACGCAAGGGGCAAGATGAGCAAGTCAAAAGGAGATTTTCTCACGGTTTCCCTGCTTGAAAGCAAGGGTTATAATCCGCTTGTTTACAGAATGTTCTGCTTGCAGAGCCATTACCGCAAGCCGCTGACTTTCTCCTATGACAGCCTTGACAACACGGCAAAGGCTTATGACAAGCTTGTAAAGAAAATTGCGACCTTAAAAAATGACGGTGAGGTTGACGCTCAAAAGTCAGAGGAGCTTATCTCAAAGTTTAAAGAAGCGCTTGACAATGACCTTAACACCTCTCTGGGTCTTACCTGTGTTTACGATGTGTTAAAGGCTGATACAAACGATGCTACAAAGCTGTATGTAATAGAAAAGCTTGACGAGGTTTTGTCGCTTTCACTTACAAAGGCTGAAGCAAAAGATACCGAAACGGAGCAAAACGGCGAATCAAACGAAGAAATCGAGGCTCTGATTTTACAGAGAACAAAGGCTCGTGCCGAAAAGGACTGGGCGACGGCGGACGCCATAAGAGATAAACTCAAGGAAATGAAAGTCGTCGTCGAGGACACAAAAGACGGTATCAAGTGGCATTTTGAAAATTAACATTACAATTTAATAAATAAACCGAGCGGTACGGCTTGCGGTGCTTTGCCCGCAGCTGAGATCGCTCGGCGGATATGGTTCCGACATTTTATCGGATAATTGAGAATTCGGTGAGAATCCGAAACAACAGTCATTACTGTGTTTGGCAAATTCATTTTTGTGATTTACCCCGTAAGTTTATAAAATTCGGTTTTAAAGTTTAAAACAACTTCTCAATCGGGAGAGTATCACTTTTTTGCCATAAGTCAGATCGCATCCCATATCCGTGGCACTGCAATCTCGGACAAAGGGGAAAAGCGGCCGATTTTACATATATTTTATAACAGCGTATTTGCGTGTTATATTGTATTGCGTATGTTTGGTTTGCTTTCCTTTTTAGGAAGGCATTTTTTCTTTTGGGAAGTGTTTGAAAACGGTCGGGCAAAGAAGGTTTG
>CALYBP010000012.1 GCA_944415425.1 uncultured Ruminococcus sp.
AAAAGTACAGCGGTTTATTCTTTTGTTTAATTTTAAATTAATATTATTCGACACCGACAAGGCGTTTTTGTATTATTGTTGCATCGGTAACATTTATCAGGCCGTCTTTGTTAACATCTGCCGCCTTCATTTGAGTTTGGTTAAAATCTATTAATTTTACGCAGTATTTTTGAATGTAGGTAGAATCAGCGATATTTACAATACCGTCGCCGTTTACATCCCCCTCGATATACTTCTCTGCGTCGTTTGTAAACGCTTTAACAACAGCGTTGCCTATTTTGAAACCTAATACTTCGCTTGATTCGTCAATCTTATTCCAATCCGTTCCGTCAAAATATGAAGACTGGTTTTCCGAAGCGGTAATAATATTATTGCTTCCTGCGCTTGTTTCACAGGCAAGGATTGAGTATTTTTCAGCCCCGTAATTATATACTATATTTAAAACAACTGAATATTTTTCACCTTTGGAAAGATCAACCGAGCTTTCAAGCGGAATGGTAAAATAGCCTTTATTTGCAAAATATTTTGAGCCTTTTGCAGCCAGCTCTCCGTCTGTCGGGTCGACATCGGATTTTACCGAAGTGTATACTTCGTAATTTACCGTAACATTTTGATAAAGCAGAGCAACAGAAATGGCTTCAAGTACCTCATCATCTCTTGAAGTAAAGAAGTTTGCAGCTTTGCATGAGTCGTCTTCAAAATATATCTGTGCATCACCAAAGCCTACTCCGTCGTACTGATATATATTTTCATATTCATGAACTGTCGTTCCGTCAGACTTATATTCTGCGTCCTCTGCCTTGAAAATTACTGGGTCACTAAAAGAAACATCATAATATGATAAATAAAAGTATCCGTCATCACCCCATTCGCTGCCCCAGCTGTTTTTAACAATCCATGCTCCGTCATCGGGTGGAGTTATTTCAAATTTATCCTTAGAAAAATTATCATCCCATCCCACAAGAGTTATTCCGTGGTTTGGCAGGCAAAAATTATCTTCTCCGTTAAGCTGAGCATTGAAGTAATAGCTTTTGTATTTATCGTTCCAGTAATGATCGTTTTCCGTGCTGCCTCCCATTGAATCAGAACAGTAATACGACACAGCAACAGCTCCGTATGAATATATATTTTGCTTAATTTGGTTTAAACTTGCCTCAACGGTTTTTGAGTCAAGAAGTGCCTGATTTGTAAGGCTGCCGTCAGTTCCGTATGTAAATACGGTAGTGGGAGATAGAAATTCGACGTCCTTAAGATATATATCCGCCGTGTTTTTTAAATACGGGTCAATATCTTCTCCGCCTGAAAAGTCGTACGGCGCAACGCTTTCGTCAACAGCTCCGTATCTTCTCATGAGAGTCGCAGCACTCATATACATTGAGCCTCCGAGGTTGTAGGGGGATATTCCCATAGATGTATAAGTATCTCCGCCTGCATAAAGGCTTTTATCATCACTTTTATCTGCTCCGTTGTAGTTAAACCATGCAAGGTGTTTTTCGGATAAGTCAAGCGAGGTATCGGAGTTTCCCGATTTCAGTATATTGGATTCAAGTGATGCCAATGTTGCAAAGGACCAGCAGGTGGGATAAGGGTTTTGGTTTCGCACATCCGTAACATACCCGTTTTCTGCAAGATTGTATCTTGCGGGAAGATTGGAGTTTCCTATAATGTTATTCGGTACGCTGACTTTGTTATTTTGAAAGTCTTTATTGACCTCAACATATTGAAAGCCGTCAGATGACTTTATCTGCGCAAGTATGTGAGGGTTTGATTTATTCTCGGCAGAAAAAGCCGTAATTAAACCTGAGAAAGCTATGATTCCGCACAAAGCGGCGGAAACAGTGCATTTAATTAAACATTTTTTCATAAAACCACTCCTTAATTCATTAATATAATTAATATAGCATACGAATATCAAAAATACAATATATTTATCGGCAATCATCACAAAACTTCACAAATCAATACAAAAATATTTCATAATCATTTCAAGGTGATTTCATTTAATTGTCACTTTTGGATTTTATTATAAGAGCACAGAAAAACAAATACTTAAAAATCGGAGGATTTGATTATGTCTGACTACTATAAGAACGAAAATGAATTTGATGCTGAAAACTTTGACGGCGACAGTAACAGCTCTGTTGAAAATGAAACAAATGCAGCTGAAGCAGAGCAGGCTGAATCAGCAAAACAGCCGACGGAAAGTTCATATGAATGGAACTCGGGTTCATCGTCACAGACTTCTGAATCGGTAAATCAAAATGAGTATCATTACTCTTATATTAACGGAAACAATCAGAACGCTTCTCACAATCCAAACAATTATGATAATGCTTATTCGTCAGGAACGGTTGCATCCGGTGATGTGAATTCGGGACAAGGCAAAGACTCCTATAATCCATACGCTTCTCAAAGTGTAGGATATACGCACTCACAAAACTACCAAAGCAACGCCGGATACAATCAGCACAATACCTATAACTATCAAAGCACAGCTCAGGGTAAGGCAGGAAAGCCGAAGAAGCAGAAGGTCAAAAAGCCGAAAAAACCGGCGTCAAGAGGATTTGTTGCGGCAATTCTTGTTATATCTATCATAACATCGGCTGCACTCGGCTTCGGCGGAGGATATTTTGCAAACAAATTATCCACATCATCCAACGGCGGAATAAACATTAATAAGGTAGATGCCGGCAGTGCTTCCGCCACGGCTGCGTCATCACAGAGTACCACTTCGGAAATCGTAAAGAAAACAGCGGACAGCGTTGTCGAAATAGCAACAGAAGGCATTACAACGGGAAGCTTTGCTCAGCAGTATGTTGTGCAGGGAGCAGGTTCGGGTGTTATTATTTCTGAGGACGGATATATAATTACTAATTATCATGTTATTGACGGAGCAAGCAATGTCACCGTTACTCTCAGGGACGGACAGACCGCTTATACCGCGGCTGTAATAGGAAGCGATAAAGAAAACGATATAGCTCTTTTAAAGGTTGATGCAACAGGATTATCGCCGGCTACTTTCGGCGACAGCTCTACTCTTGCCGTAGGTGATTATGTAGTTGCCATCGGTAATCCTCTCGGAGAACTCGGAGGAACTGTAACAGACGGTATTATCAGCGCTCTTGCAAGAGAAGTAACTATTGAAGGCGAAAATATGACATTGCTTCAGACAAATGCTCAAATAAGCCCCGGCAACTCAGGCGGAGGTTTATTCAATGCGAGCGGTGAGCTTGTGGGCATAGTAAATGCAAAGGACAGCGCAACCGAAGTTGAGGGAATAGGCTTTGCAATCCCGATAAATAATGTACTTGATATTATTAAGGATCTGAAATCCTACGGCTATGTAACAGGTAAAGTTGACCTTGGAATGCAGCTTGCGGATATAACGTCAAACGAATCGGCATTTTATTACGGGGTAAATCAGACCGGTTGTTATGTGCTTTCTGTTACAAAGGGCTCAAATGCTGAAAAAGCGGGCTTTAAAACGGGCGATTTAATCACCAAAGTGAATTCAGAGGAAGTTTCAAATTCAAATGATGTTGAAAAGGTACTCAATGATTTTAATGTGGGAGATGAAGTCGAATTCACGGTTTACCGCAGCGGTAAGAGTGTTAAATTAAATCTTGTCCTCGAAGAGTATGTGCCGTCGCAAAATACGGCCGGTCAGCAGACAACGACTCCTGTAAATGACGGTTCTGATGATATTTGGTCGCAGATGTTCGGTTGGTAATCGCTTATATTGATGTGATAACAGCGGCAGGCGTATATAAAAACTAAATATTTTACTGCGCTTTAACGGATAATTATTTATCCGTTAATATAAATAACGAGTTAACCTTATCATATCGGGTTAACTCGTTAAGAGCGTATAATAAAATCCCCTGCAAAGTATCAAAATGAGCTTGCAAAGGGGATTTTATTTGTTTATTGTGTTTGGTTTTTAATACGCAAATATTTTATACTGCTGTACCGCAGTAAAAGTGATTTATTAAATACGTATTTTCAAAATATTATTCGCTGAAAGTTCCGTTTTCAATTTGTTCAAGCATAGCCAGACGCTTGTCGTGTCTTCCGCCTTCTTCGGGAGTATTAAGGAAAATATCGGTAAATTTAACGGCGTCTTCCTCGCTTGTAACTCTTCCGCCCATACATAAGATATTGGCGTGGTTATGACGGCGAGTCATTTCAGCCCCGAATTCGTTGCTGACAACTGCCGCACGGATTCCTTTTACCTTGTTGGCGGCTATCGAAATACCTATTCCTGTTCCGCAGCAAAGTACTCCGTACTCATACTCGCCGCTTGCAACAGCAGTAGCCACCTTGTAAGCATAAATCGGATAATCTACGCTTTCGGTGCTGTATGTGCCGAAATCCTTGTACTCTATGTTGTTTTCGTCAAGATATTTTTTTATAGCGGAAATAAGGTTGTAACCGCCGTGATCGCATCCGAGTGCTATCATAATTTAATTAACCCCCAATTTTTTGTTTAATTCTCTCTGTGCCTGAGGCAGACGCAGATATACCGGCATCAATTGTTCTGCCGAAACCGTGTTACTAAGTTTAATCTCATCAATTGCCGCAAAGGCCGTTGATGAAGCTGTCTGTATCCTTCTTGTAAAGGGAGCAAGCTTTGCGTCAACAGAATTTTCTTTTAAATATTCATATGTCAATTCTGCTCCGTCGCCGACAATCACCGTCTTTTCATCGAGCTTTTCAAGCTCATATTTTAAATCGGAAAGCGCAAGCGCTCTGTCATCTGTGAGACGCTCTATTTTGTCATTTTTAATTCGGAATAAAGCGTTATATACCTGAGCGCATCGTGCGTCCATAACAGCGCAGACAACGCAGTCGTTACCAAGCATATTATAAGCCATACTTTTTAATGTTGATACTGATACACACGGTATGTTATTTGCAAATGCAAGCCCTTTAACTGCCGCAACGCCGATTCTGACTCCGGTAAACGACCCCGGACCAGCATTAACCGCAAGCGCAGTAATTTCACTCATAGCCGTATTCGTATTTTTTAAAAGAACATCTATCATCGGGATAAGAGTCTGACTGTGAGTAAGCGCCGTGTTTATCGAAAATTCACCTATAAGCTTGTCTTCGGAAGCGATTGCCGCCGATGCCGCTTTTGCGGAAGTGTCGATAGCTAAAATTTTCATCAAATCTCTAACCCCTCGATGTCAAATATTCTTTCATTATCGTCCTGACCTTTTGTAATCGTTATTTTTATTGAGCCGTCGGGGAGAGCGCCCTCGATATTTTCGCTCCATTCGATAACTAATACTCCGTTGTCGATAAAGTCAAAAAATCCTGTCGAATACAAGTCGTCCCAAGTGTTTACACGATACATATCAAAATGATATATGTTGTATTTCCCGCTGTATTCGTTTACAAGGGCGAAAGTGGGGCTTGATACTCCGTCGTTTACGCCAAGTCCTCTGCACAATCCCCTTGTGAATGCGGTTTTGCCCATTCCAAGACCGCCGAAAAGAGCTATAACCTCATTGCCTCGCAGTTTATCGGCGATTTTTTCTCCGAGTATTTCAGTATTTTCAGGTGATTTTGAAATAATCCTGCTCATATCAGAATAGACCTGCTATTTTTCCGTTTTCATCAACATCTATACCATGGGCCGCCGGAGATTTCGGAAGTCCCGGCATAGTCATAATATCTCCGGTATATACAACTACAAAACCGGCTCCGTTTGATAACGACACATTTCTTACCGTGATTTCAAAGTCTTTTGGTGCGCCGAGCAAAGCGGGGTTGTCTGAAAGCGAATACTGAGTTTTAGCAATACATACCGGCATCTTGCCGCCACCGAGTTTTTCAACCTCAGCAATTGATTTTTCGGCTGCGGCGGTATAGTTAACCCTACTTGCGCCGTAAATTGTTTTTGCGATTTTATCTATTTTTTCTTTAACAGTAAGGTCAAGAGAATATATCGGAGCAAAATCAGAGGGCTTTTCGCACGCCTCAACAACTTTCTCTGCAAGCTCAATTCCGCCTTCGCCGCCGTTGCAGAAAACATCTGACAGAGCAAATTCAGCTCCCTTTTCGCGGCAGTATTCTTCAATGTATTCAAGTTCGCAGTCGCTGTCTGTGCCAAAGCGGTTTATTGCTACGATAACGGGCACATTATATTTTCTCATATTTTCAATGTGAACGCCGAGATTTACAATTCCTTTTTTAAGCGCTTCAAGATTTTCGTTAGAAACTTCGCTTTTCGGCACGCCTCCGTTGTATTTAAGTGCTCGGCAGGTAGCGACAATAACTATTGCCGACGGAGAAATGCCCGCATAGCGGCACTTAATGTCAAGGAATTTTTCGGCACCCAAGTCTGAGCCGAATCCGGCTTCTGTTATGCAGTAATCCGCAAGCTTCAGCGCAAGCTTTGTAGCTCTTACGCTGTTGCAGCCGTGCGCGATATTTGCGAAAGGACCGCCGTGCATAATTGCGGGTGTACCCTCAATAGTCTGAACAAGATTAGGTTTGATTGCGTCTTTTAACAGCGCAGTCATAGCACCGTCAGCCTTTAAATCCCTTGCGTATACGGGTTCACCCGAAAATGTGTACGCAACCAAAATGTTACCCAATCGGCGTTTTAAATCGGAAATATCGCTTGCAAGACAAAGAATAGCCATAACTTCGGATGCGACTGTTATAATAAAGTGGTCTTCTCTCGGTATTCCGTTAACTTTGCCGCCGAGTCCTATAACTACATTTCTTAAAGCGCGGTCGTTCATATCAAGACATCGTTTGATCAATATTCTTCTCTGGTCAATCATAAGTGAGTTGCCTTGATGAATATGATTGTCAAGCATAGCGCAGCACAGATTGTTGGCTGCTGTGATTGCGTGCATATCACCGGTAAAATGCAGATTTATGTCCTCCATAGGGAGTACCTGAGCATATCCGCCACCGGCGGCGCCTCCCTTGATACCGAATACAGGGCCGAGTGACGGTTCTCTGAGCGCAATAATTGCGTTTTTGCCGATCTTTGCCATAGCCTGTCCCAGACCGGCTGTTGTTGTTGTTTTTCCCTCGCCTGCCGGAGTAGGATTTATAGCGGTTACAAGCACAAGCTTACCGTCGGGATTGTTTTTGATTTTGTCTGCTAAATCGTCAGACAACTTTGCCTTATACTTTCCGTAAAATTCAAGTTCGTCCTCAGTAATTCCTATTTTTGCGGCAACTTCCTTGATCAGAAGGAGTTTTGCCTGCTGAGCAATTTGTATATCTGATAACAATTTACCCACCTCCGAGTTAAATTCATTCTTAAAACTATTATACCAAAACAGGTTTAATTATTATTCTAATTTGCAAAATAAACTTGATATTAAAGGTAATATTTAATATAATAAATCTATAATTAATTTTGTGAGGCGTTTTTATTGAGCAAGTTTTCCGGAACAGTTGCCGATTACATTAAAAGGACTGATATAATTCTGTGGCTGTTTACTGTTGCGGCAGTTGTGTACAGCCTTTTATTAATATCAAGTATGCAGCGTTCGGGCGATTATAACTTTTTCAAAACTCAGCTTATTGCTGTCATAATCGGCTTTCTTTTTGCTGTTGTTATTTCGGTTGCAGATTACAGATATTTGATAAGAAAGTGGTATTTTTTTGCGGGATTAGCGGCGGTTTTGGCTGCGCTCGTATTCTTTTTCGGTATACAGGTTGCAGGCACCGACGATACCGCATGGCTGAGACTGCCCGGAGGGTTTACCGTACAGCCATCAGAATTTATTAAAATTTGTTTTATCATAACATTCTCAAAGCATCTTTATTGCTTAAAGGAAAAAGAAATCATTAATAATCCTTTTTGCGTTCTTTCGCTTGCGCTTCATGCATTAATTCCCGTGATTGTTATTCATTTTCAGGGAGATGACGGAACTGCTCTTATATTTGTGCTTATGTTCCTCATAATGTCGTTTACGGCAGGCGTACAGCTTAGATATTTTGCGATTTTGGGTGCAATGATATTGGTGGGCGTACCTGTAATATGGAATTTTTTTATGAACGATGAGCATAGGAACAGGATACTTGCGCTGTTTGACATTGACGGAAACGCAATGACAAATTACGGCTGGCAGCAATATCAGGGTAAGGTTTCAATAGCAAGCGGTCAGCTTACGGGAAGCGGTCTCTATAACGGTTCAAGGGTTGAAAGCTCTATTGTGCCCGAACAGGAAAATGATTTTATTTTTACTGTCGCAGGGGAGGAGCTTGGCTTTATAGGCTGCGTATTGCTTCTTTTAATTTTATTTGGAATTATCATTAAGGTTATTTTAAACGCTTATAAGTCAAATGATTTGCAGGGAAGATATATATGCTGCGGTGTTTTCGCAATGATATGTTCTCAAACCGTTATCAATATAGGTATGGTGCTTGGTTTTTTCCCCGTAATAGGTATTACGCTTCCGCTGTTAAGCTCAGGCGGTTCTTCGGCTTTGAGCACATTGATTTGTATAGGGCTTGTTCAAAGTGTCAGAAATCATAATCTTGACGATATGGATACGGCAAGTGTCCGAAGGGGAAGCCAAAGCAGAATAAAAATTTAGTGTTGGTTTTTAATTAAAAAATATAAAGCTGATTCAAGCCCCCGAACCTTTTAAGATTCGGGGGCTTGAACTATATTTTCAGCTTATAGCTTTTGTTCAGTACAACCACAGCGTAAAACAAACCGTTTTTTTCATAAAATCTCGTTTCGCCGTTGTATTTTTGAGCAAGCGAATTAAGTATACCGATTCCCTTTCCGTGGCTTGACTTATCCTTCTTACTTGTTTTTAATTCGGGATTTTCCGTAAACACAGAGCTTTTAAGATTGTTTGTACATGAAATTATGTAAGAATTATTGCGCAGCTTTATGTCAAGATTCATTTTTCTGTTTTCCGGGTCCGTATCCTTTAGATATTCTATTGCGTTATCGCACAAATTTCCTATTACTGAAACAATATCAGTATTTTTTGAAAAATCCGAAAGGTTGTCGCTTATTGTAATCTTAAATTCAATATCATAAGCAAGAGCCTTTTCCTGCTCGACATTTACTACTGCGTTTAGAAGAGGATTGTTTGTGTTAACCGGTGTGTACACGCCGGAAAGCTCTTCGGTGCATGCGCTGCACATTAGTTCTGCCTCATTATAAAGCTTGTCGGAAATAAGTCGGCCTATACAAAGCAGTTTGTTTAACATATCGTGTTTGATTTGCGAGATTTTTTCAATTTGATTATTACTCTGTAAAATATTTGATTCATATAAATCCGCTCTTTGTTCCATCAGCAAAAGTTCCGTTCTGATTTCATTGTCCTTGCTTATCCTGATTACAAGATACCAAATAATCACGGTAATTGCCAGCATACATATGCATACTACAATAGAAAGCGATAAAATATCATTTTCGTAATTTGTCAGTATCATAATGTACAGCGTAGAATATATTACGCATAGCGTGATAAGGGGGATGATCAAAAATGATATTATATCCGAAATCTTGATTATTTTTATTTTATTTTTCAAAGCGACCATAACAAACAGTACAAGCAGGTTTGTTATATTTATAATTATCATACAAATATATCTGTATATTGATGGCTGAGTTGCAAGCTCTAAATATGTATGCCCTGTAAAAAAGCTTATTGAATAGCTGAACAAAAAACTTATAACAGCGTTCACAAGAACAGTTAGTATCGGCATAAATATTCTACCGAAAAGATTGCCTTTTAAAAAAGGTAAAGTATATAATTCAAGTAAAACCAGATATAAAAGCGCCTGATTTACAACAATGTATCCTCCGTAAAATGTAAAAAAGCTGAAAAATCCAAATGACGCCGCAACGAAAATTAAAAATATAGTTTTGTCTTTTTTGCTGCTTTTTCTGTTTTTACAGAAAAACGCAAATAAAAAGCCGATAAACATAAAAGACTGAAACAAATTTGCGGTTAATTCAGCGATTATATCATACATATTTATTTACCAACCAATCATAATACAATTTTCTTGCCGACTCTCTGTATTTTCTGCTGACTAAAAGCGTCCTCTTGTTTTTTAAATATATTCGTTCGCTGTCAAACAACTGTATGTATCTAGCATTTACAATGCAGCCTATGCTTATCCTGATAAAGCCTTTATCTTTCAAATCTGCTTCTTTGTCATTAATATTTGAGCGTTCTTTATAAATGTTGTTGATTGTATGGAACGCCGTGTAGTTTTTATATTTTTCAAGCATAATAACCTCATCAAGGTTAATTACGGTGATTTTTCGTCCGTCCTTTATAAAATATTCGCAGGCCTTGTCAAGAAAATATGAATTGGCCTTTAAAATGCACTTGCATATATCATCTCTAAGCTCATATTTTCTTATAAACGCAAACGGGAATTCCTTTAATGCGTCAAATACGAGATTGTCTTTGCTTGTCACAAATACAATAAAAGGTGTAGTAGCGGGATGTTTTAACTTATTTATTCGTTTGCAGGTTTCAATACCGTCAATCATCGGCATATCAATATCCAAAAAAATCAAATTGTATTTATTGTAGCTTTCAACCAAAGACAATCCGTCATTATAAGTATCTATGTCATAGTCTATACTGTGTTTCATGCAGTTTTCGATTATTGCATTTTGAAAAATCTTTATGAATTTTTCGTCGTCATCACATATCGCAATATGCAGCATATAATCTCACTCGCTTTTACATTATATCCCGAAATAACTTTATAAACTACATTATAACAATAACTAATAAATCTTTCAAGCGAATTTATAATCAAATCAGGATTTTTTGACTATTGCAGTTCAATATATTCCGGTAAAATAAGTTTTAAAATTTCATATACAGAAGTGTCCAAGATTTTTACGTGAGCGCTAAGGATACTATTATAATCATTTTTGAATACGGGGAGTTGATACAATATTTTGCAGATTGTATAATATGTCGTTCAGAAAATATATTTAAAATAAGTCTGATTTTATCTCACTTCAATATTTGTAATCTTTTGTAATAATTAGTAATATATTTGAGTTTCAACATAACTAACATTTACTAACAACAAGAAAAATGAGTTTTCAACATACTTAACATCTTTCCACAACAGAAAAATGATTGTACAGTATGAATAATATATCAATAAATAATATTACAAATTACGCAATAACGACGAAAATATTTTATTTTGTAACTCTTTACGATAATAAATTTCATTTTATTAAATTTATTTACAAAAAAGACTTGTTTTTTTTCTTATTTAGTATTATAATATCATCACAATGTTTTTAAAGAATTTTAAAAAAGAATTATAAATGATTTGGAGAGAGTAGAAATGAGACTTCGTAAACAAGAACTCGGGGACAGAAACCTTGTCGGCAACCGTGTTGAACTTGTGAGAAAACAAAAGGGGATGAAGCAAAAAGAGCTGCTTGCTCAGCTTCAGGTTAACGGTGTGGATATGAACGCGTCGGGACTGTCTAAACTTGAGGGGCAGATAAGATTTGTCACCGATGTAGAGTTAGTTGCTTTGGCTGATATACTTGAGGTATCTGTCGATTACTTACTTGGAAGAGACTCCAAAAATTGATTATATGTTAATTCATTAATACTTTTAAGCAGGCAGAGGTTTGTGAGTACTGTGCCTGCTTTTTTATTTACAATAGATTATAACAGAAAATCCCGCGAACAGTCTCGCGGGATATAATATGTAAAGTATTAAATTATTGAAATTCACTCCAACATTATTATTATAGCATATGAATTTTAATAATTCAATATATATTACAAAAATAAAAATATAAATAATTTTAATAAAACTGTTGACAATGTTGAAAATGTTATGTATAATATAGACAAAGAAAAGGAACAAAAGGAGGTTTTAAATATGATGAAGAGAAAACCTTTAATCAGACATATCAAAGACTTCTTACGGAGCTTGCCACCTAACTCGTAAATCCGAGTACATTCGGTAAAAAGTAATTTAGCTAACTTGTTTGTGTCGGAACAACTGATCATTTAGATGTTAAAAAAACATAGCTGTATTTATTAAAGATCAAGTAATAGTGTTTCGAAAGTATCAACAGTCTGATTCATCGGATATTTGTATCGGCATATGACTTATCGTAATATTACAAAACTTTAGAAACGAGAAGTTTTATGCAGTTATGGAATCGTAAATTCCATTTGCAGGCTGAATCGTCCCAATAAGTGAATTTAATTATTAAGCGATTGTCCTCGGATAAAAGAGAATATAACTTAAATTTAATATAGCAGGAAATAAATTTATGGTGGTTAGACCAATGAGAAGTTAAACTGTTCTTGAAAAACGGTAAACTCCAACGTGAAGATTAAGTTAAAACACATTAAAACTAACATTTACGGATATTGCAAAAACTTTAATGCATAGGAGAACCGAAGTTAAGCAGAATTTAAAAATGTAGTTGATATTCAGTTATCACCGGTTAGGCTTTATAAATATTAAAACATAGGAGAACGGTCCAATGTAATGATAAGTTGATTTCTGAAAGTACACGATGTACAAAATGCGTATTATAAAATAGGCAGTTAAAAATAGCTTAAATAACAGGGGATAAGTCCAATGTACAGATAATGATATTTAAGGCTTGTATTAAAGTGAGACAAATATACAGCTAATTTATGCTAAACTAAGTTTATTGATATAGGAGACAGTCCAATGCGCTGATAAAGTTTTTAGCAAGTGATTTCAGTTAATTTTGATAAAGTTTACAACAAAATCGCCTAAGATATTAGGTTTAGGAGTTAATTCCAATGAACAAGTAGTATGTTTCTATGGCAAATATAATATGTAAAGGAATGAGTCCGAAGTACAGTAATAAATTATAATTTGACTGCGAAATTTGTCTGAATATGCCTTAGTGTCGTGTCAGATATTGAGCGTCAAAAGGTAAAACCACAATATTTAGTAGATTTTAAGTTAAACGAAAATAAAAAATAATAATATGAGCGGTGATTGCCGGAGCAGTCACCGCTTTTCTTTGTTGTAGGGGTACTTTGCAAAATTAAATTTTTTAAAAATTAAATTTGTTAAAATTAACGTCATTAAAGCTGAACATCAATTAACCGGCATTTTTGAGCTGAAGTCTTAATCTGTCGGAAATCATCGCAATAAACTCGCTGTTTGTGGGCTTGCCTCTGTCATTGTGAATGGTGTAACCGAAATAAGAGTTGAGGACATCTATATCGCCTCTGTCCCAAGCAACCTCTATTGCATGTCTTATGGCTCGTTCTACACGAGAAGAAGTAGTTTCGTATTTTTTGGCTACCGTAGGATATAATTGTTTTGTAACGGCATTTATTATTTCCGGTTTTTCCACAGACATAATAATCGAATCTCTTAAATAATGGTACCCCTTAATGTGTGCGGGTACTCCGATTTCATGCAAAATCTGGGTAACTTTAATTTCAATGCCGAAAATATCAAAACTAACAGATTTGTAAAGAGGATTTGTAAGATTTTTACCTGTCAGCGCAATAATATTTTCACACATTTCTTCCATATTATAAGGCTTTAATACGAAGTAGCTTGCACCGGAGCTCATAATCTCCCTTTCAAGCACGGGACTGTGAAAAGATGAAAAAACAATAAATACAGGCGGATTAATATTTTGTCGTTTAATGTTCCTCATAACGCCTATCGCGTCGAGTCGTGTCATAAATGAATCCATTAAAACGGCATCCGGTTTTTCCTGCTTTATCAGGTTTAAAAGTTCTTCTCCGTCCTTTGAACAAAATATTGCTGAAATATTAAAATTTTGCAATAAATTAAAATATTCAGGTGAATATTCTGTTCTGTCTTCCGTGATTAATAATTTGATATTGTCTTTCATATGGATTTTCCCCCAATTAATTAATGTGAAATAATAGTACCACATTTAGGAACACTTGGCAAGGGGTTCCAACATTTTTTTTTAAAAAAATTTAAAAATATTTAAAAAAATATTTTTCGACAATCAAAAATCTTCTATATATGGTGTTATTCGCCATAATTCGTCACCATATTTTGTGCCGTGATTGCGTAGCCCTCTGTCGGACTGTTTAAGAACACATGAGTAACGGCTCCCACAAGCTTTCCGTTTTGGGTTATGGGGCTTCCGCTCATTCCCTGGACTATACCTCCGCAGGTGTTTATCAGTTCACCGTCTGTAATTTTTATTACAAAATTTTCATTACTGTTCTTGTTTAAATTATTTATTTTTGTTATTTCAATGGAATAACATTTCGGTGAATCACCGTATATTGTTGTATATAACTGAGCCTTGCCGGTTTTAATTTCGTCGTTTTCGGCGACTTCTATTTTTTTCTTGTTATTTAATAAATTGTCGTTTATTGTTCCGTAAACACCTGTTTGTGTGTTTTTTACAAGATTACCTATCGTTTGATTTGTAAAATATCCGTTAAGGCTGCCGGCTTTGCCTATTTTACTTTTAATTATTCCGTTTATATTTGCACTTGCCGCCTCTCCGTGTCCAAGCGGCATAAGGTTTGATGTGTCACTATCGCAAATTCCGTGACCTAATGCGGCAAAGTATTTTTCTTGTGAGTCGTAATAGGTTACGGTGCCTATGCCTGCACAACTGTCACGAACCCAGGCGCCGATAAGATACATTCCTGCGGTGTTTTTTTTCGGCTTTACGCATTTTTCAAATTTTTTTCCGTTTCTTTCAACAGTTAACTCAATTTTCTCGTTTCCAGATGAATTTATTTTGAATTGCAGCTCCTCGTTTGTTTTTATTACTTTACCGTCTGCTTCAAGTATAATATCGTTTGTTTTTAAACCTGCCTCTTTTGCGGGACAAATATACTTGGAGCCGTCATAGTAGCTTTCTGTGTCAATAATCACGACGCCTTTACTGTAAAATTTTATTCCGAATGCATCGCCGCCGAGATAGACCTCGTTACCGTCCGTGACTGATATAGCCGTGAGCTCGGAAAATGACAGCAAAATACCCGTACATACAGCAACTGATAATATTTTTTTTAATTTTTTCAAAAAATCACCTTCTTTCCGTTGCCTTTATTATGGTTTGCATTTATAATATAACTTAAAACAGATTTTTATTTATTATGATTTTATTTGGTATATGATTTTTATTTTTTATGATTAAAACACTTTTTTTTCAAAATATTTTCTAAAGTTTAATTTATTTCAAAATTTGAGGTCAATATGGAAAAACAAAAAGATATAATAAAGGGTTTAACTTTTGAGGAGGTTCAAAAGCGCATTTCTGAAGGCAAAGTAAATTATAATACGAGTTTAAAGACAAAATCAGTAAAAAGAATTTTTTATGACAATATTTTTACTTTATTTAACATAATAAACGTAATTTTATTTTTTGCTCTTTTGTTTGTTGAATCGTACAAGAATATGCTTTTTATCGGAGTTGTTTTCGCAAATACCGCTATCGGCATATTTCAGGAGATCCGTTCCAAAATAAGCGTAGATAAACTGACGATACTTTCCGAAAAAAAGGTTAAAGCCCTCAGAAACGGCAAGGAGATTGAAATTCTGAGAGAAGAAATTGTGCTTGATGACATAATAATACTTTCAAGAGGAAATCAGATTCCCGCTGACTGTACCGTGTGTGACGGAGAATGTAAGGTAAACGAAAGTTTACTAACAGGAGAATCAGATTTGATATTAAAAAACCAAGGCGATGTTTTACTTTCCGGAAGCTTTGTTGTGGCGGGGAAATGCTATGCAAGGGTATGTAAAGTCGGAGCGGATTGTTATGCATCAAAAATAAACAATGAAGCAAAGTATATCAAGAACGTAAATTCACAAATACTTAAATCATTTAATTTTATTATAAAGCTTTGTACATTTATTATTTTTCCGGTTGGTGTTCTGTTTTTTATCAGACAGTTTGGAGTACAGGGAGGAGATTTGCAGGGCACGGTTGTGAGCACGGTTGCCGCATTGATAGGAATGATACCGAAAGGTATGATTTTGCTTACGAGTACGGTGCTTGCCGTTTCGGTTATAAGGCTTGCTTCAAAAAAAGTGCTTGTACAGGAAATGTACTGCATAGAAACTCTTGCAAGGGTAGATGTTTTGTGCCTCGATAAAACAGGAACTCTTACTGCCGATGAAATGCAGGTTACGGATATTGTAAATTTAGGTTTTGATGATAAAGAAATTAACACGGCGCTTTCATCAATTGTATCGGCATCAGATGAAATTAATGCCACAATTTTCGCCGTCAAAGAATACACTAAAGAAATCAAGCCGCTAACCTGTGATAAATTTGTTCCTTTTTCTTCCGAAACAAAGTGGTCGGGCGGTAACTTTTCTAATGGGAAAGCATATATTATAGGAGCCGCGGAATTTGTTTTTAGCGACAGGGAAAAGTATAAAAATGTTTTTGACGCAATAGAAAATGTAAATCAAACGGTAAGAATTTTAGCTCTTGCGGTTTGCGATGAAGCGATTAACAACACAGGCCGTCCCGAATCCCTCACGCCAATGGCATTGATACTTATTAAGGACAGATTAAGAGATAATGTAAAAGAAACCGTAAATTACTTTAAGGAGCAGGGCGTCACTCTTAAGGTAATTTCGGGTGACAGTGTTAAAACAGTTAAGAACATTGCTCTGGATACAGGCATTGACGGTGCAGAGAATGCCGTCGATATGACTTTGATTAATACTGAAGAAGAAATTTGCGAAGCCGCTGAAAAATACAATGTTTTCGGAAGGGTTACGCCTGCGCAAAAAAAGCAACTTGTGCTTGCCCTGAAAGCTCACGGCCATTCTGTTGCAATGACGGGCGACGGTGTAAACGATGTTCTTGCATTAAAAGAAGCCGACTGCTCGGTCGCTATGGCGTCGGGAAGCGACGCGGCAAGAAATGTTTCACAACTTGTTTTGGTGAACAACGATTTTGCGTCTATGCCGGATGTAGTCGCCGAGGGACGGCGTACAATAAATAATCTTGAGCGAAGCTCGTCGCTTTATGTTGTAAAAACGATTTACTCAATTATACTTTCGATATTTTTTATATTCTTCAATATGGAATATCCGTTTGAACCGATACAGCTTACGCTGATTGGTGCTTTTTCGGTAGCTGTTCCGTCATTTGTTCTTGCGCTTCAGCCCAACAAAAATATAATTAAAGGTAATTTTACGCTTAACATTATAGCAAGAGCAATGCCGGCAGCGTTGTGTGTGATATTCAATATTATTCTTGCTGCTTTTATAAGTTCACATATTTATTTGCCGGAACAGGAGTTTTCAACAATATGTGTTTACCTTACGGCGCTGTCCGGTATGCTTCTTGTCGTAAGGTTATCAGCTCCGTTTAATGCTTTGAGAAGTACAATGCTTGTTGTGTGTTCCGCCGCTTTGATTTTCGGGTGCTTTCAGTTCGGAAATTTATTTTCTCTTTCTCCGCTCGGGTTCGAAGCATTGGTGATTTTAATATCGCTTGCGGCAGGTACGGTGATTGTATTTAATTTGCTTTATTTTGTCGCCCAAAAAATAATTAATAAAAATTTTTAAAGAGGTAATTACAGAATGATTTACAATAATGTTTTGGAGGCAATCGGCCATACTCCGATGATAAGACTGAATAATATGACTGACGGTGACTGTGCGGATATTCTTGTGAAGTTTGAGGGACTCAATGTCGGGGGCTCTATAAAGACGAGAACCGCTTACAACATGATAGTTCAGGCTGAAAAAGAAGGAAAAATCAATAAGGATACGGTAATTGTCGAGCCGACAAGCGGTAACCAAGGTATTGGACTTGCGCTTGTCGGTGCTGTAAAAGGGTATAAAACGATTATTATAATGCCTGATTCCGTAAGTGAAGAACGCCGCAAGCTTGTAAGACATTACGGCGCTGAGGTTGTGTTAATTCACGACAGCGGAAATATCGGCAAGTGTATAGATGAATGTTTGCAGACGGCGCTTAAAATGGCAGAGGAAAATCCCAAAGTTTTTGTTCCTCAGCAGTTTGAAAATGAAAATAATCCCTGCGCTCACAGGCATCATACTGCTCTTGAAATAATGGAGCAGGTAGGTGGTCCCATAGACGGATTTTGCTCGGGCGTAGGAACGGGAGGTACAATTACTGGAATCGGCGAGGTACTTAAAGCGCAGTACCCGAATATAAAAATTTGGGCGGTAGAACCTGAAAATGCCGCTATACTGTCCGGAGGAACTATTGGCACACACCTTCAGATGGGTATAGGCGACGGTGTGATTCCGAAAGTTTTAAACACAGAAATTTATGAGAATATATGCGTTATTTCTGATGAAGAGGCTATCCGTACCTCAAAAGATTTGGCAAAAAAAGAGGGGCTTATGTGCGGTATTTCGAGCGGCACAAATGTTGCGGCAGCTATTAAGCTTGCGAAAAAGCTCGGAAAGGGCAAAACGGTTGTAACCGTACTTCCCGACACGGCGGAAAGGTATTTTTCTACCCCTCTGTTTGAAAATGAGTAAAATAACAGGGTGGTAAAAATTGAAAATTCTGTTGCCTGAAAAAGTAAAAACGATAATAAGTCAATTAAATAAAAGTAATTTTGAAGCGTTTGCGGTAGGTGGGTGCATAAGAGATTGTCTGCTCGGATTTACGCCTAACGATTGGGATATTTGCACCGATGCGCTGCCATGTGAAATTAAAAAATGCTTTAAAAATTACAAGACATTTGATAACGGAATAAAACACGGAACAGTTTCGGTTTTGATTGATGATGAGGTTTTTGAGGTAACAACTTACAGAATAGACGGTGATTATACCGATAATCGCAGACCGGACAGCGTTGTTTTTACCGACAACATAATAACCGATTTGGCGCGCCGTGATTTTACCGTAAACGCCATGGCGTATAACGAAGAAAAAGGACTTATTGATCCGTTCTGCGGCAGAGAGGATTTAATACGCCGTACGATAAAATGTGTAAATGACCCAGATACAAGATTTAACGAGGATGCCCTCAGAATTATGAGAGCTTTGCGTTTTGCGGCTGTCTATGATTTTAAAATTTATGAAAAAACATCTTTGTCAATTCATAAAAACGCTGAGCTTTTAAAAAATATTGCTTCGGAAAGAACAGCGTCCGAGCTAAACAAGCTCTTGTGCGGAAAAGGCGTGGAAAGCATTTTAAACGGGTACCGTGATGTTTTTGCGGTTTTTATCCCCGAAATAATACCTACATTTGATTATGAACAACACACAAAGCATCACAACCGTGACTTATGGCGTCACACAACGCATGCGGTTTCATGTGTAGAGAATTCTTTATTACTTCGCTTAACTATGCTGCTTCACGATTTAGGTAAGCCCATGGCGTGCAGGCGTGACGAAGACGGAACATGCCATTATAAGCCTCACCCGAAATACAGCGCTGAAATTGCCGAAAAAATTTTAAAAAGGCTGAAATATCCTGCCGATTTTACTAAGACCTGCGTTACTTTGATAAAATTTCATGATGTGCGGTTTAATTCATCAAAGCACAGGTTAAGACATGTTATGAGTGTTATCGGCAGTAAAAATACAGAGTGTTTGCTGAAAATCCAGCGTGCCGATATTGAGGCGCAGTCCGATTATATGCGGGAAAATAAACTTCTGAAGCTTGACCGGGCGTTTAATTCTTATAACGAAATATTAGACGATAACGATTGCTATACATTAAAACAGCTCGCCGTAAACGGCAATGATATTAAACAAATCGGTATTGCTCAGGGAGATAGGGTAGGAAAAATACTAAAAATGCTTTTGAGCCTTGTAATGGAGGACAAACTTGAAAATAATAAGTCGGCACTAATAAATAAAGCGCTGCAAATAAGCGCTTTCATAAAATAACATTATTTATTTTGTGTTTATATGTTGTTAGTTCCGGTGTTGAAAAATTCACGGCTGAAAATATAACATTTTGCAGTATGCTCCGCCGTATTGCGTTATGATTATTTTGGCAAGCTTTGGATTAGGCTGTTTTATATTTACCGGGTATTGAAGCTTTTTTTCATATACAAACATCGTTGTCCTCCTCGTTTTCCCATGGCCACGGTCCCATAATCCAACTCCAATTGTTTGAGCTTGTCATATTTTTGGTTAACGGACCGTATTTTTCTTCGTATTCTTTTATGAGCGGTTTTGCCGCGTTTTTGTACTCATACATTTTCTCAAGTGTTTTTTTATCCTTGGGATGTGTGTCAAGGAAGAGCTGAAGATCAAGTGCGGCAAACTGATAGGTCGATATTTTCTTTAACAGTATTTCTCTTTCAGTCATTTTTACCACCGCACATATTTCCGTAAAACGGCTTATTCAGTGAGGGGTGCATTGTTCCTACCGCAAAGCCCTGAGTCGGGGTATAGGTTGCGGGGTTTTCGGGCTGATACTGAATATATGCCATTGCTTCAACTGTCGTTTTCGGAAATTTTGAAATTCCATATTGCTCATTTATTATTTCTGACAATTCCATTTTGATTCTCCTTATTGTTTTGTTACAGCACCAAATTAAATTTGTTGATACTGTCTGTTTTATAATATGCCGTGAAATATTTGTTGTTAAGACTAATGTCATTTTTGACTGAAATTAAGCTTAGGCAAATACCATTTCAGCGCTTGTTCTGCGCTTTGAGAATTGCTGCAAAGGTAGTTTAGCCCGTTTATGCTTACTCCTACGCATTCCGCGCTTTTATTGTAATTCTCTGAGAAACAATCCCAAGGGGAAGCGACGGGAATAAAATAATCGGATTTATCGCTTTTTTCCGTATATCCGCGGGAGATGTCGCTGTAAGGAATATAAATATGTTCATTATCTGCTGTTATGAAAAAATTTAAGTCGCTGATTGATACAACAGCTTGTTTGACTTTTTTGTAATATTCTTTTTGTGAACTTTCAATTTTATTTTCTGCGAGAAAAATATTTTCGTCGCTTAGGTCGTATTTTTCGGGTGAGACGGTATAGTTGTTTTTTATAAGTATTGCGGCGGCTTTTATTGCTTCATCGCAGAAGTCCTCTTTGCATACAGCAGCAGTAAGACCGATTAATATTTTATTTTCATCCGATAAAGTTTTTGCCGTATCTTTCGTTGAGCGGCTTTCTGAAGTACTGCTTTTTTCAGTAAATTTTAAAGCGGCAACCGGTGCTGCCGCCATCACGGCAAGGAGCAATATGTAGGCAATAATCTTTTTTCGTATTTTGAACACCTCTTTAAATAAATCAGTCTGGCTTTTTTGTTGTAAAAATTCAGAGCATTAGAATATTAAAGCATATTTTAAATTAATTATTATTGTTAAATTGTACTTTATTTGCCTTGACATAACTGGGTATTTGTCTTACAATAATATATGTTCGCAGAAATTTTTAAATTACTTATCATTTACAGAAACGGAGTAATTTTATGAAGGTTAAATTTTCATTAATTCCCTTTGTTCTCGCAGCGATTGCAGCGGTCGGTCTTAAACTTATAAGTATATACGGACTTGACGGCAGCGGTATGTTTATGGGTTTGAATAAAATGGGTATAACATATGCCGTTATCGGAATAACAATAGTTCTTTTTGTAGTGTGCTTGATTATAAATTTGATTGACAGGAAAACTGCTCCGGTTTATCCGGTTAAGAAGAATTTTGCGGCAGGAATTTTGTCCGTGCTTTCGGGAGTGGCTGTTGCGTCTTCTTCTGCAACTACTTTTATTTACTCAACAAGCGACTCGGAATATTATTTAATGACTCTTGTTTGTTTGCTTTTCTCTATCCCCGCGGCAATAGCGCTCATTATTATGTCTAAGGTTCACTTTACGGGAAAGTCTTCTGTTTCCGGCGTGTCAATGTTGTTTGTGTTCCCGGCGCTTTGGGGCTGTTCTGAGCTTGTTTCAGAATTCCTCGTTGCTACTAAAGTTTCAATATCTTCAAGTGATATGACCTTACTTTTCTGTTATATATTTATAACCCTCTACTTCTTCTATCATTCGATGATAGTTTCGAGAATCAAAGGCAGAAATCCCGTTAAATCAAGTTTTATGTACGGCTTGCCTGCTGCGGCGATTTCTCTTGCTTACGGTATCTATGTAATTTGTACTTCTCTCTTGGAGGGCATTTCGGCTCCGCAGATATTTATAGGAGCAAATCTTATCATTTTTGCTTTGTATGCACTTTCGTTTATCGTTGAAATGAGTTTTAATGCGCTTACAAAAGATGAGGTCGAGGTTTTGGACGGAATGCCCGACGACAAAGATACCTACGAGAACAGCTACATTAAATCCGGCGGCTATGATGAGCTTGTTTTTTCACAGAGAAGCGCAGATGAAGGGGCGGATGACAGCGAAAGCAAGGAATCTACCCCGACTCTTTCGGGACTTGATGATTTTATTATAGGTTTTGACAGCGAAGCCGAAGATGAGCCTATTGCTTATTCTGGGAAAAAGACTGTTGAAACAAACAGCGACGCCGATGATTTTGTTTTCGGCGATGTTGCAAATGATAAAGATAATTCTCAGAATTCACAGGTTACGCAGGATACTGAATCTGCATTGGATATTGAAGATAAGTCAGAAGATAAAAAAGAGCTCAGCGATATTGATAAATTGTTGCAGGAGCTTGAAAGTAAAAAATAGTGTTGACATTACCGGCTTTCGGTGATATTATACATTTGAGATTTATGATAAGGACAAGGTATGCGGCGTTCAATTTTCAGAGAGCGGGTTATATGCTGGAAAATCCGTATTTGATGTTGTGTACTACCACCTTTGAGACTGCACAGGAAGTGGTGCGGCGTGTTTCCGCGTTAAGGATAATGAGGGCTTTTGCCGAAGTTGGGTGGAACCACGAGTACATTCGTCCCAATATTCCGTGAGGAATATTGGGATTTTTTAATTTTTACAATCTAATCAGAAATAATATTTAAGGAGAATTGATATGATTAATGTTGAATTAAAGGGCGGGGTTGTTAAAGAATTTAACGATAATATTTCACCTGCTGAAATTGCAAAATCTATCGGTGCAGGTCTTTACAAGTCTGTTTGCTGTGCAAGGGTAAACGGCGAGCTTTGCGACTTGCGTACACCGTTGAATGAGGACTGCAAGGTCGAGCTTCTTACTTTCGATGACGCCGACGGCAAAAAAGCATTTTGGCATACCGCTTCTCATATTCTTGCTCAAGCTGTTAAAAGACTGTACCCTAATGCAAAATGTGCTATCGGTCCGGCTATTGACAGCGGATTTTACTATGATTTTGACGTTGAGAAGCCATTTTCATCCGAAGATTTGGAAAAAATTAAGGCGGAAATGAAAAAGATTGTTAAATCGGGCGTTGAAATCGAGCGTTTTGAGCTTCCGGCAGATAAGGCAGTTGAGCTTCTTGAGGATATGAATGAACCTTACAAAGTTGAGCTTGTAAAAGAGCATGCGGATAAAGGTGAGAACATAAGCTTTTATAAACAGGATGATTTTACCGATCTGTGCGCAGGGCCTCACCTTATGAATGTGTCAGTTGTAAAGGCAATTGAACTTACAAGCTGCACGGGCGCATACTGGAGAGGTGATGCCAATAACGCTCAGTTGTGCCGTGTTTACGGTGTAGCGTTCCCGAAAGCGTCAATGCTTGAAGAACATTTGAAAATGCTTGAAGAGGCAAAAAAACGCGATCATAACAAAATCGGAAGAGAGCTTGGCTTCTTTACTACTTCCGATCTGATAGGACAGGGTCTGCCTATACTCATGCCTAAGGGAGCAAGAGTTCTTCAGCTTTTACAGCGCTTTGTTGAAGATGAGGAGCAGAATAGAGGCTGGCAGCTTACAAAAACTCCGTATATGGCTAAAAGCGACCTTTATAAAATCAGCGGTCACTGGGATCATTATCAGGACGGTATGTTTATACTTGGTGATCCCGAAAAGGATGACGAAGTATTTGCGCTTCGTCCTATGACATGTCCTTTCCAGTATCAGGTATATCTTAACCGCCAGCGTTCATACCGTGATCTTCCTCTGCGTTACAACGAAACATCAACTCTGTTCCGCAATGAAGCGAGCGGTGAGATGCACGGCCTTATAAGAGTAAGACAGTTTACGCTTTCGGAGGGTCATTTGATGTGTACTCCCGAACAGCTTGAAGACGAGTTTAAGAGTTGCCTTGAGCTTGCAATTTATATGCTTAAAACGCTCGGACTTTATGACGATGTTTCATACAGATTCTCTAAGTGGGATCCCAATAACACAGAGAAATATATCGGCACAGCTGAGCAATGGGACGAAGCTCAGAATATGATGCAGAAAATCCTTGAGCACCTTGAGATTCCGTATGTTGAGGGAATAGGCGAAGCTGCGTTCTACGGTCCTAAGCTTGATATTCAGATCAAGAATGTTTACGGAAAAGAGGATACTCTTATTACTATTCAGATTGACCAGATGCTTGCCGAAAAATTCGGTATGGAGTATGTTGACAGGGACGGCGTCAAGAAGATTCCGTGTATTATTCACAGAAGCTCAATAGGATGTTATGAAAGAACCCTTGCTCTTCTGATTGAAAAATACGCCGGAGCATTCCCGATGTGGCTTGCACCCGTTCAGGTCAAATTGCTTCCCGTTGCGGATAGACATCTTGATTATGTTTATGAAATCAAAAATGCGCTTGAAGCAAAGGGTATGAGAGTTGAGGTCGACGGAAGAAGCGAAAAAATCGGATATAAAATTCGTGAAGCACAGCTTGACAAGGTTCCTTATATGTTCATTATAGGTGACAAGGATATTGAGGCTCATACGGTTTCGGTTCGTCACAGAAAAGAAGGAGATCTGGGTGCAATGAAACTTGAGGAATTTATCAATTTGGCTGTTGAAGAAATCAATTCAAAAACAATTAAGTAAAAGCAGGTGAAATATGTCCTACGGACCTACACCGTATGATAAAAAGAGCTATAAAGAATCTAAACGCCGCAGAAAACAGGCGATGAGGGCAGAACAAACAGGAAGAATACTTCCGTTTTCTGCTGTAAAACGAAGAGTAATTGTGCTTGTCTGCTCTGCCGCTTTGTTTTTGCTCGCCGGATTAGTATTATATTTTGTGTATTTTAATAACAGTGGCTCAGGTTCAGAAAATACAAACACTTCGGGCGGTACTGAATTTAATCAAAGCGATGAACTTTTACAGGTTGTCAATACCGGCAGTCCACTTGAAGCCGATTATGTCCCTGAGCTTGAAAGCTTTAAAAATTTTAAGGTTAATACACTTGCGTGCGACGATCTCGAAAGCTTTGTTACAAATGCGCAAAGCGACGGGGTTGAACTTAGGGTGGTGTCTGCTTATATTTCATATGATGATCAGCAGTCGCTATATGAAGAAAAGCTTGAAAGTTATTTGTCAAATCCGGAATACACGGAAGTAAGAGCAGCTGCGGCGGCGCAAAAGTCTGTTCCAAAGGCCGGCTGCAGTGAGGCGCAGACCGGACTGCTTATTGGATTTGATGTGACAAATCCGTCGGTCGAAGCGTATTTGCAGAGAAACTGTATAAATTACGGCTTTATTCAAAGATACACTGCTGAGAAGGCAGATGTCACTAAGCTTAATGAGAATAAATCCTTGTTTCGGTATGTAGGTGAGGAAAACGCTAAAAAAATGCGTGCGCTCAATATGTGCCTTGAGGAATATTCGGATTATATTCTTTTGCAAAAAAATCAATAAAATTAAAAAAATACTTGCAATTTGTAAACAGATGTTGTATAATCATTCTGTTATTTGTGCAAAGATAGGTAGGTGAAAATGATGAAAGAGAATATCCATCCTAAGTATGAGCAGACAACAA
Organism: uncultured Ruminococcus sp.; assembly: GCA_944415425.1. GTDB lineage: Bacteria > Bacillota > Clostridia > Oscillospirales > Acutalibacteraceae > Ruminococcoides. The sequence continues at coordinate 25,787 of CALYBP010000012.1, forward strand.
TTACTTGTGCTTGCGGTAATGTTATTGAAACAGGTTCAACTAAGAGTGACATCCGTGTTGAAGTTTGTTCAAAATGTCACCCCTTCTTTACAGGAAAGCAGAAATTAGTTGATACAGGCGGACGCGTTGACAGATTCAAAAAGCGTTTTGGCATGGATAAATAATTTTTTGTAATTGTTAAGACGGCACTGCGGTGTCGTCTTATTTGCTTTAATACAGTTATGCAGAGGTATTTTATGTCAAAGGACTACAAGACCGTGCAAAATGAGGCACACGATGTTTTTGTTGAAAAACGTTCTAAGTTTATCGGATACTGCAAGCCGGTTACAACGGAGCAGGAGGCTGTTGATTTTATAAATTCCAAACGAAGCGAGCATTGGGACGCTACTCATAATGTTTTTGCTTACTCACTCAGAGAAGGAAATATAAAAAGATACAGCGACGACGGTGAGCCGTCGGGTACTGCCGGTATGCCTGTACTTGATGTAATAACTAAAAGCGAGGTATACGATGTTTGTGTTGTTGTTACACGTTATTTCGGCGGTGTGCTTTTGGGCACGGGTGGACTTGTTCGTGCATACTCTCACGGTGCTAAGCTTGCACTTGAAGCCGGTAAGGTTGTTTTGATGCAGAGGTGTCTTATGTGTGATGTAAAGTGCACCTACAACCAATACGGCAAGGTTTCGTCACTTATTATGGAAATCGGTGCTGAAATTGACGATACGATTTATGAAGCGGATGTCGAAATAAAATTTCACGTTAAACCTGAACTTCTTGACAAGCTTAATAAGCAGTTTGCCGACGCAACTTCGGGAGAGGTTAAGGCGAAGTCCGTTTGTGAAAAATATTTTACAACCGATATTTAATAATGGATATTTTATAAAGTTTGAGAAGTCAGGAAAAAATTGTTGACAATATATATTCTTTGTGTTATAGTATATAAGCCGCATATTGTGGGTTATAAGTGATTCATATCCACCCACGGATAGCGAGTCTAATGTAAAGGAAGGTACTTAAATGTACGCAGTTATTCAGACAGGCGGAAAGCAGTACAAAGTAACTAATGATGAAGTTATTTTTGTGGAGAAGCTTGACGCTCAGGCAGAAGAAACAGTAACGTTTGATGTTGTAGCTGTTTCAACAGATGACGGCCTTAAGGTTGGAACACCGTTTGTTGAGGGAGCTAAGGTTACTGCACAGGTTTTAAAGAACGGTAAGGGCAAGAAAATCAGAGTTGCTACTTACAAGCCCAAAAAAGGCGAGAAGAGAACAATGGGTCACAGACAGCCTTACACACAGGTTAAGATCACAGCTATCGAAGCCTGAGTATGATTACGGTAACTTTTAATTGTTCGGATGATTTAATTTGCGGTTTTGAAATTTCAGGTCATTCCGGATATTCCGAAGATGGCAGTGATATTATTTGTGCGGCTGTAAGTTCTGCTGCATATATGACTGCAAACACAATTACCGATGTTCTGCACATAAGCGCAGATGTTACCGAAAACGACGGATTTATGAGATTGAATCTGTCAAAGAATGAAGCGGTTTTATCGTCTGATATATTAAACGGTTTTAGGCTTCATTTGACTGCTCTTTCGGAGCAATATTCAGATTATATTAAACTTAAAATTTCGGAGGTGTAAGGTAATGCTTAAAATAAACATTCAGTTATTCGCTCATAAAAAAGGTATGGGTTCAACAAAGAACGGTCGTGACAGTGAATCAAAGCGTCTCGGCGTTAAACGTGCTGACGGACAGAAGGTTCTCGCAGGAAACATCCTTGTAAAGCAGAGAGGCACACATATTCATCCCGGTGAAAATGTAGGCATCGGCTCTGACGACACACTGTTTGCAAAGATTAACGGTGTAGTTAGATTTGAGCGTGTTGGCAAAGACAGAAAGCGTGCAAGCGTTTACCCTGTTGAGCAGTAAGCATAAATCAGTTGAGGGTGGATTTTATCCACCCTTTTTGTTTATACTATAAATAACACAATACTTTCGGAGTGCTTATTATGTTTGTAGATAAGGCTAAAATAAAAATCAAAGCAGGCGACGGAGGCGACGGTGCGGTTTCGTTTCACAGGGAAAAGTACGTTGCCGCAGGCGGTCCAGACGGCGGCGACGGCGGCAGAGGCGGAAATGTTGTATTTGTTGCCGATTCAAACCTTTCAACGCTTGCCGATTTCAGATATAAAAGAAAATATGTTGCCCAAAAGGGCGAAAACGGCAGAGGCGGTAGATGTAAGGGAAAAAATGCCGATGATTTAATAATCCGCGTGCCCGTGGGAACGGTTGTAAAAGAAGAGAGCACAGGCAGAATTTTAGCCGATGTTTCATCAAAGGAACCGTATATCGTTGCAAGAGGCGGAAAAGGCGGCTGGGGAAATCCCCATTTTGCTACTCCCGTAAGACAGGTGCCGAGATTTGCAAAGCCGGGACTTCCCGGAGAGGAATTTGATGTAGTGCTTGAGCTCAAACTGCTTGCCGATGTAGGCTTAGTAGGATACCCTAATGTCGGCAAAAGCACGCTTGTGTCGGTTGTTTCACAGGCAAAGCCTGAAATAGGTAACTATCATTTTACAACCATAACTCCTGTTTTAGGCGTTGTTTCAATGGGGGAAGGAAGTTCTTTCGTAATTGCCGATATTCCCGGACTTATCGAGGGAGCGTGGCAGGGCGTAGGACTTGGACATCAGTTTTTGCGCCATGTGGAAAGATGCAGAATGCTTGTGCATATTGTTGATGTGTCGGGAAGCGAGGGCAGAAATCCGATAGATGACTTTAATACCATAAATTCAGAGCTTGAAAAATTCAATCCCGAGCTTGCAAAAAGACCTATGATTGTGGCAGGAAACAAGTGCGATATGGCGACCGATGAGCAGATTGAGGAGTTTAAATCTTATGTCGAGTCAAAAGGATATGATTTTTTCCCGATTATGGCTGCAATTCGCTACGATGTTGACCCGATGCTCAAAAAAATTCAGGAAATGCTTTCAAAATTGCCTCCGATTATTCATTATGAGGCAGAACCCGCTCCTGTTGTAGGTGTTGAGGACTTTGACGACCACAGCGTTGCGATAAAAAATGTAAACGGGATTTATACTGTGGAAGCTGATTGGCTGCTTCAGGTTATGAAAGGCATTAATTTTGACGATTATGAAAGTCTTAATTATTTTCAAAAGGTCCTCATTAACGGCGGCGTAATTGATGCCTTGCGTAAGCACGGGTGCAGCGACGGAGATACTGTATCTATCTATGATGTTGAGTTTGACTTTATGGATTAATTTGAATAAACGGTAATAAATATGGAAAATATAGCATTAAAGCATACTAAAACAGATGAAATTTCCCCTTTGACGCTTGCGTTTGTCGGCGACGGAGTATATGATCTGCTCGTTAGAGAATATCTTGTTAAAAGTGCAAACCGCCCCGTGGGTAAATTAAACAGCATTAAGGTTTCGCTCGTGAATTGCAAAAGCCAGGCGAGATTTGCAAAGGAAATTATGCCTAAGCTCACGGAAAAAGAACTTTCGGTCTATAAAAGGGGCAGGAATTCAGCTCCTAAGTGCACGCCTAAAAACAGCAGCGTAGCGGATTATCACAGCGCAACAGGTCTTGAGGCGTTGTTCGGCTATCTTTATTTAAACGGTGAAAATGACAGAATAAAAGAGCTTTTTTCCTTGATTTTACATATTTCCGATTTAGAAGTGATATAATGGATAAATTAAAATTAAAAAAACCATCACTTAATACTGTAAAAACTACTGTTGCGGATTATATAATAATTGTAATTGGTGCGGTTTTGTATGCACTGTCAGTAGTAATTTTTACAGCGCCCAATAATATAGCTCCTGGCGGGCTTACCGGTATAGCTACGATGCTCAACTATATGTTTTCTCTTCCGATAGGAACGCTTGTGTTTGTTATGAATATTCCTTTGTTCGTTTGGGGTGCCGTAGAAAACGGTATAGGATTTTTGAGTAAAACCATAGTCGGAACGGCGTTTGTATCAATAGCTATTGATGTTTTGATTCTGTTTATGCCTGTTTACTCAGGCGACACAATGCTTGCGGCGCTATTCGGAGGAATATTAAACGGACTGGGCCTTGGCTTGATATTCTATCGCGGAGGCTCAACAGGAGGCGCCGACATAATTGCTCTGAATATTCACAGTCGTATGCCGTATGTTTCAACAGGTACTATAATCTTAATTGTAGATATAATTACGCTTGTTATGGTGTACTTTGTTTATGATACCATAGAGAGTGTGTTATATGCTATTGTAGCCATTTTTGTCAGCATAAAGGTGATTGATACCCTGACATACGGTACATCTCGTGATAACGGAAAGCTTATGTTTATTATTACTAATATGCATAAATCCGTAAGCGATGCGATTATAAACGACCTTGAAAGGGGCGTTACGCTGCTTGACGGCGAGGGAGCGTACAGCGGTGAAAAAAAGAGGGTCATAATGTGCGCCGTTCGTCCTCAGCAGGTTTTCAGAATACAAAACAAGATAAAATCAATAGACGAAAACGCTTTTATAATTGTAACTACTGCGGGTACTATAAGAGGCAAAGGGTTTGTAAAAAAACAGTAAGCGAAAACTTTTATCTGTTAAATAATTAATTTTGGACTGTTTCTTAATGAAGCAGTCTTTTTTATATACAGAAAACTCATCAAAATTGTTTGACAGCGAGTGTTTGATGTATCAGCCTGTCTGCTCTAATTGCGCATCGAGGTACTTAACTTTTTTATTAAAAAGTGATTGTTTTTTATTTGATATAAACCGTTTTATGAAATTTTAAATAATTTAACACAGTTTAATGATATAAAAATTATGTATAATATGTTAAAAGTGTTTGAATTTACAGGATTATATGTTATAATATTCATTGATATGTATTTATATCATTTTAGAATTTTGAAAGACGGTGATTAATTTGAAAAAAAGATTTTTGGCGTGCATTTTATCCGCCTTAATAACCGCCTCAGTATGTAGCTTTCTTCCCGGCTGTACTCAGCAGGGTGAAAACGAGGAAAATAATGTAAAATCCGTTGACTTTAAAACAGCAGATAAAGTAGCCGACGGAGCTATTTTACAGGCTTTTTGCTGGGATTTTAATACAATAAAGGAATCTATGGCAGATATTGCGGCTGCGGGATTTTCTGCCGTTCAAACATCTCCCATAAATGAATGTCTTGTGGGCGAGGACGGCGGAATGGAGCTGTACGGATACGGTAAGTGGTATTATCATTATCAGCCGACTGATTTTAAGATAGGCAACTATCAACTCGGTACCCGTGACGAATTTAAGGCTATGTGTGATGAGGCTGATAAGTACGGTATAAAAGTGCTTGTGGATGTTATTGCAAACCATACCACGCCTCAAACCGACGCAATAAGCGAGGATTTGATTGAAGCCGGCGGTGGAAGTCTGGAAACTCTCTACCACAAGGGCAACGCATATGACCTAAAAGATTACGGTAATCGTCTTGAGTGCACTACATATAAAATGGGCGGTTTACCTGATATAAACACTGAAAGGCCGTCATATCAGGATTATTTTATTGAATTTCTAAACGATTGTATTGCTTGCGGAGCGGACGGATTCAGACATGATACTGCAAAGCATATCGGTCTTCCTGACGACCCAAAGGAAGACGATGGTTTTGAAAACAACTTCTGGGAAAGAGTAACCACGGAGATTGACAATGCCGAAAATATGTTTATATATGGAGAAGTGCTCCAGGGAAGCAATGACAGGATTGCTGATTACATTGAAGAAATCGGAAGAACAACCTCAAGTACATACGGCAGTAAAATCCGTGCGGCAATAAGCGGTGATATGGTTGATACAAGCGCGGTTGAGGATTACTGGCTCGGTGACGCACCGCTGAATATGGTAACTTGGGTTGAGTCGCATGATAACTATATAAACGAGGGTACATGGTATCAGCTTTCTAACGATGATGTTATTTTGGGCTGGGCGATCATTACCTCCCGAAAAGACGGTACGCCTCTGTTTTTCTCCCGTCCTTACAATTCGTCTGTTGAAAACGAATGGGGTATGAACAGAATCGGCGTTCAGGGCGACGATATGTATAAAGACAAGAGAGTATCGGCTGTCAACTTCTTCCGAACAGCCATGATCGGTGAAGAAGAAAATCTTGTAAATCCTAACATGGATTCGACTGCTCTTATGATAGAAAGAGGCGAAAAGGGAGCTGTGATTGTCAATACAAGCGGTGAGCTTACAGTTGACTTTGAAGCAAACCTTGCAGACGGAACCTATGTTGACCGTGTAGACGGTAAGACTGAATATATCGTTAAAAACGGAAAAATGACTTGTGAAACACCGATTAAGGAAGATTCTGTTGTAGTTTTGTATAACGAGGGATATACGCAGTACGCTGATTGTGCTGATACGGGCGTAGCTGACGGAACAGAATTTTCTGTTGAGGGAAATTCCTATGAAGTTTCACTAACGCTTGAAAACGCAAAAAGCGCAACGTATTCGCTTAACGGCGGAGAAGCTGTTTCGTTTAAGGACGGCGACAAGGTTACGGTTGTTCCCGAAGACGACGGAGAAGTCGGAGTTCTTGAGCTTCGTGCAGAAAACGAACAGGGAATAAAAACTTATGAGAGAATAGAGTTTACCTTTACAATTTCAAATCCCATTGATGTAGGAACAAAAGTTTATTTTGAAAAGCCTGACGGCGACGAATGGGGAGATACCCTTTACGCATATGTTTATGATGATATTGGATTTGAAAATTATCCGTGGCCGGGACTTGAGATGACTAAGGAAGAAGACGGAAAATACAGTTATGTTTTTGAAACAAGCTGGGGAAACCCTTACATTATTTTTAACGACGGCGACGCGTCAGACAGCGTTCAATATCCTGAGGGACGAGGACTTAAAGTTGAACCTGACAAGGTTTATACAGTTGAATAACCAAAAATGCAAATACTCATCGGAGGTAAGTAGTAATTATGAGCGAATTAAAAAATGTTAAAATGGAAGGAAGCAAGGTGCCTGCCGAACAGATTAAAAATCCTGAGCTTGTAAGCGCAATAGAAAAAATGCAGGAGGACGGAAGCAAGCAGAATATTGATGCGATGATTGACGCCGTGATAAAAGCAAAATTTATTTTGCCCGCAAAGGTTACTCCGACAAGACAGGCAAGGACCCACAACGGCCAGACGATTATGGAGCAGTCTACACAGGTACAGTTCAGATTGCTTGAAAATGTGAAAAAAGAAAAGTATTTCGGAGCATTTACCGACGTTGAGGAGATGTATAAGTGGAACAATACACAGTCCGCAAATAAGGTTGTTACCGATTTTGACAGCCTTGCACAAATGGTAATGGACCCTAAGGCCGATGTGCTCGGATTCGTCATCAATCCCTTCGGTAAAAGTGTTACATTCCCGAAAAATATGGTAATTTCAATTAAACAGCAAAAAGATTTTATGAACAGCAAGGCTAACAATATTGAGCCGGGTACGCCTGTTCAGCTCGGAGAGCCAAAGGAATACCCTATTGACCTTATGGCTGCGCTTATTAATCATTTCAGCACAGAGCCTCTTGTCAATGCCGCGTACCTGCGTATGATGGAGCAAAACGGACAGAAAAGTTATCTCATTGTTGTTGATTTTGTCGGCAATATGGAGAATACATTTGACGCGATAAGTGAAGTTGCAAAGCCGTATTTAGATGACGAAATTCAGCTTTCTATGATGCCGTACTCAATGGAATTCGGTAAAAACGCCGTCAAGGGAGTTGAACCGTTTTACCGCAAACAGGGTTGATTTGATGCTGCTTAATGCTGAGCTTTAATTAATAATGAATACTTTTGTCCCGACGAATGGTTTAGTTCTATTCGTCGGGGCTTTTTGTTGTAACATAATGCTTGATTTTGAATATTATAAAATAAACGGATAAGGCAGGTGGTAATATGGCATTTGATACAAGAGAACTGCTTGCAAGGCTTTTAAAGTGCGAGGCCGGCGGCGAAGGTGACGACGGAATGAGAGCTGTGGCTTCTGTTATAATTAACAGAGCTAACGCAACCGAGGGAGAATTTGCAAGGGTTAGCAACGGCGGCGATGTCAGAGCGATAATCGAACAGCCCAATCAATTTACCTGCTTAAAAACATCAATCGGAGGTTCATACAATCCTCAAAATGTATATAACATTGTTCCTGAGGATATTCACTATGAAATAGCTGATTGGGCACTTGCAGGCAATACTGCAAGCTCGGTGGGAAATTCTTTGTTTTATTTTAATCCGTTTTCTTCATCCTGCCCGAAATTTTTTCCCTCAAATGTCGGTGTGATTTATAACCGTGTGGGACAGCATTGTTTTTACTCTCCCACACAAGCTTATTCAAAAACGTAGGGGAGATAACAATGACAAATCAAAACAACTCTAACCCAAACAGCGGGGCTAATAACAGTCAGCAAAGCTTTATCCCATATGAAGCGTTCAATACAACGCTTGGTCAGGGATTTAATCCTGTTGATTATTACGGGTTACCACAGGAAAACTGCAATTTTCAGGGCTGTGTACCTAATGTTGTAAATCAGGAGCTGTACCCGATACCGTCTGTTGAGGAGATTGCAGCCTATAACAACCAGCAAATAGGAACTTCGCCTGCCGGGTCTTCTCCGATAACAGATCCGCAGACTACGGCTCAGTATTTGAGTGAAGGCACTTCTCAAAATACGATGCAGTCTACACCTGCAACAACATTTGTAAACGGAGCAACAATTGAGGGCGGAATAATGGATAATCCGTCAGGCGGGATTACCGACATTAAGAATCCATATCCCGTTACTCCCGAAAGCCTTCAGTATCTGAACGGCTTTTTACGCACTCAGATAGGCAGGAGAGTGTCTATTGATTTTCTTGTCGGTTCAAACACAATCGTAACAAAATCAGGATTTTTGCTCGGCGTCGCCTCAAATTATATTTTGATAAATGAGCTTGATACAAACGATTTAACTACCTGCGACTTTTACAACATTAAATTTATCAGATTTTATTATTGAAAAATATGTTTTCAGCCTGTTAACCATATTCGGTTGCAGGCTGATCTTTGTTTAAAAAGAATTTTATAATGTAAAATGATAAAAATAAATTTGTATGATAATTCTTTTGATAAAATCGCCCAAAATGAAAATATATATTGTACATATTGACAAAAAAGCAATAAATATGTTATGATACACTTGATTATGAGTGTAAAACAGATGTAAAATTATTATAAAATTTTCTTGTTTTACCAACGGAGGTATATGATGAACACAGCAATTATTCTTGCCGGCGGAGTCGGAAGCAGAATGGGGGCCGACAGACCTAAGCAGTTCCTTATGGTTCAGGACAAGCCGATAATATCATATTGCTTTGATATTTTTCAAAATCATGATGAAATAGATAATATGGTCGTTGTAGTAAGCGAGCAGTGGCAGGGTTTTGTCGAGGATTATGCAAAGCAGTACGGAATCACGAAAATCTGCGGTTATGCTCCTGCGGGAAAAACCAGACAGCACTCAATTTATAACGGACTGAAGTGTATTGAAAAAAATTCACCTAATACCGATATTGTTATCGTACATGACGCAGCGCGTCCGCTTGTGTCGGATAGGATAATTTCAGACTGCATTAAGGGTGCGCAGGAGTTTGACGGAGCAATGCCTGTCATATCTGTTAAAGATACGGTTTATCAGAGCAAGGACGGAAGCAGTATTGAACGTCTTTTAAAACGTTCCGAGCTTTTTGCCGGACAAGCTCCAGAGAGCTTTAAATTCAAAAAATACCTTGACATACACAATCAGGTTACCGATGAGGAAATCGGTCTTACTGCGGGAAGCAGTGAAATCGCTTATCGTCACGGTATGGAAATAAGAATGGTAAAGGGCAGTGAAAGAAACTTAAAAATCACCACTGTCGAGGACTTGGAAACCTTTGAGTCTATTTTGAAAGGTGTGAATTAAATGGATAGTATGAAAGCAAGAGTTTTAAGAGAAGTCGGAAATCTTGAATACTGCGATTATCCTGTACCTACGCTTAATTCGGGCGAGGTATTGTTTAAGGTTAGAGCGTGCGGAATATGCGGCTCTGATATACCGAGAATTTTTGTGAACGGAACTTATCATTTTCCGACAATTCCCGGTCATGAATTTGCGGGCGAGGTAGTTGCTGCGGCTGATGAGGAAAACAAACATTTAGTCGGTATGAGGGCTACCGTGTTCCCGCTTATCCCGTGCAAGAGCTGCGAAAGCTGTAACTCGGGAAAATATGAAATGTGCAAAAGCTACGATTACCTCGGTTCAAGAAGCGACGGCGCTTTTGCCGAATATGTGCGTGTACCGGTTTGGAACCTTGTTCCTATACCCGATAACCTTTCTTTTGAGGAAGCTGCAATGTCTGAGCCATGTGCCGTTGCCCTTCATGCGTTGAGAAACGCTCAGATAGAAATCGGCGATGTTGTCGTTATTTACGGTCCGGGAACAATAGGTATGCTTATAGCTCAGTGGGCTAGGGCCTGGGGCGCTAAGGTTTTGTTGGTTGGAACTGATGTTAACAACTGGGATTTTATAGAGAGTTTAGGCTTTTATGATTATTGCAATTCTTCAAAGGAAGACCCGATTGCTTGGGTTAAGAATATGACTGACGGAGTAGGAGCCGATATTGCTATTGAAGCTGTGGGTATACCGGTTACTGCGTGCAACTGCCTTGAATCAGCTGCTGCAGGCGGCAAGGTTATATTTGTGGGAAATCCTCACGGCGATTTCACCTTTCCGCAGAACACCTACTGGCAGATATTGAGGAAGCAGCTTACAATTCACGGTACTTGGAATTCAACTTACAGCGATACCCATAGGAGCGATTGGAACCTTGTTGTAGACGCTATGGCTTCGGGTAAAATCGACGCTAAAAAACTTATTACCCACGAGTTTGATTTAAAGACAATGGATAAGGGTCTTGAAATTATGAAGAACAACTCTGAATTTTTCGCTAAAATTATGGTTGTTAACAAGGATTAAGAGGTGTTTTTATGAGAGGAATGATCTCTCCGTCGCTTATGTGCGCGGATATGCTCAATCTGCGATCGGAAATAGAAAAGCTTGACAGATTAGGCGTTGATTATGTTCACCTTGATTTTATGGACGGTAAATTCGTACCGAATATTACTCTTGATGCTTCTCTGATTAAATCTGTAAAATCCGTTCTCAAAAATATGAAAAGGGATATTCATATTATGGCGTATGAGCCTCAGAATTATTTTGATAGAATGGATGTCGGTTTGGGAGACATCGTTGCGGTTCACTACGAGGCCTGCGAGGATGTTTCAAAGGTGTTGAAGGAAATTGCGTCAAGAGGAGCAAAGCCGTTTTTGGCTATCAGTCCCGATACAAAAGCCGATGTTATTAATGGTTACCTTGACATAATAAGCGGAGTGCTTGTGATGACTGTTTATCCCGGATTCGCAGGTCAGCCGATTGTTGATGGAAGCTTTGAAAAAATTGCCGAAGTCAGAAAAATTATTGATGAAAGCAAAAAGGACATCATCCTTGAGGTTGACGGACATGTCAGTTGGGATTTGTGTAAAAAGATGAGAGAAAACGGTGCGGATTTGTTTGTCGCCGGATCATCATCAGTATATTCAAAGGATGTTAAACTTGAGGAAGCTGTAAACAGGATGATGAAATTAATTAATTAACACGGGGTGTTGTTTTTTGGAATATAAAATAGAGATTAAGGAATTGCTGATTAAGAACCGAAGTATGGTTCTTACCGTAATGGGAGAAGTTTCCGACCAGATGATTAATTCTCATTTTTTATCCAAGCCGAAAATTGTACTTCATTTTATAAACGAGAAAGAGGACAGACGAATTCCGTTTGTCCTTTCCAATGTAACCTATGTTGACGGCAAGTGCTTTTTTTCCGGTAAATATACTTATAGGCTCGATTTGCTGTTTTGGAAAACAAGAGAAGAATATCTGCCGTTTGATATGTATATCAATTTTGGTTTTGCTGACTTTTACGAGGAAAAACTTGATATTGACTTAACACCCGAAGTATTTGAAACTGATGATAAATGCTACGGCTACACTTTTGAGGGAAATCATTTTAGATTTTTGCCCGATAAAAACAAAATCCGACATACTTTGCCTGCAAGATTTACGGTAAAGTTTATTGATTTTATTGTAAAGTTTATTCAGTATATTTTTGCAATAGCAATGCTCCCGGTTTTTGTTATAGACGGACTTATAAGACTTACGGATATAAAAAGATTTCCTGCGCGATTTAATGATGAAAGTGTTTTAAAGCGCTTTCTGGCTTTTGTGTTTTGGAGATTTTCGCAGGTGTCATCCTGCAAGGTCGCTTTATGGACAGTAAAGAGATTTATTTTTAGGTTGTGTTACTCGTTTTATAAGCTGAGAAAAGTCGAGAATAATAAAATTACTTTTATTTCTCTGAGACGAAACGATATAACGGGAAATTTTGCTTTTGTTTATGATAAGCTGAAAGATGATAAAAATCTTAATATCAACTTTATCTTAAACGAAAACACCATTGCTTATATGAGTTTTAAGGAAATAAGAACTTTTACAAAGGCTTGTGCTACAAGCAAAGTTGTTATTCTTGATGAATTTACACCGCAGATTCACTATATTAACCTTAAACCCGAAACCAAGCTTATTCAGCTTTGGCATGCCTGCGGAGCGTTTAAAACCTTTGGTTTTACGAGGCTTTCAAAGCCAAAGGGCTCTCCGCAGCCGACAAGAAACCACAGAAGCTACGATTATGTTACAGTTAGCTCTACTTACTGTAAAAAGTGTCATTCCGAAGGATTCGGAATAGCAACAGATAATGTGGTGGCTACCGGAATACCGAGGACGGATGTGTTCTTTGATGAAGAATACAAGAAAAACGCAAGAGATAAATTTTATTCGGAGTATCCTCAGTTTAAAGATAAAAAAATAGTTTTATTTGCTCCGACATTTAGAGGAATGGTAAAGGAAACAGCTTTTTATCCGACTGAGATGTTTGATTTGAAGAAAGTTTGCTCAAACCTTCCGGATGACTATGTATTTATTATTAAGCATCATCCCTTTGTAAGCGACAAGCAGCCTATTCCGGAGCAGTATAAAGACAGGATAATTGACTTGTCGGAAAATTCCGAATTAAACGACCTTTTGTTTGTTTCGGATGTGATTATCACGGACTACTCATCACTTGTTTTCGAAGCGTCGTTACTCGACATTCCGATGATTTTCTATGTATTTGACCTTGAAAAATATATCAATGACCGTGATTTCTATTTTGATTTTAAGCTGTACGCTCCGGGCAAAATCGTTTACTCACAGGAGCAGCTTATTGACGCTATAAGCAACGGTGATTTCTGTACAGAAAAAATTAGGCCGTTTGCCGATATGTTCTTTGATTATCGTGATGGTAAATCTACTGAACGTGTTGTCAATTTAATTTATAAAAATTTAAAATAATACTTGACAAATAAATAAATCAGTAATATAATTATTCAGTAAAATAAAGCAAAGCAGAAATGCTTTCACCTGTGGGGTGTCGTCTGCACGGGTCAATACTTAAACTTTTCTTTGTTTTGTATTGTTGTGCGGACGGATGTATTTCTGTCCGCATTTATTATTTTTGTGGTACTTTGGAGGTGCTCGATCATCGGCAAGAAAGATAATATTCAGATTAATGAAGAAATCCGTGACAAAGAGCTCAGAGTTATTGGTTCTGACGGTCAACAGCTCGGTATAATGTCGTCAAGGGACGCACTTAATATTGCGGAACAAAATAATCTCGATTTGGTTAAGATTGCTCCTCAGAGCAATCCGCCGGTATGCAAGATTATGGATTACGGCAAGTACCGATTTGAACAGGCTAAAAGGGAGAAAGAAGCAAGAAAAAATCAGAAAGTTGTCGATATAAAAGAGGTTCGTCTGTCGCTCAACATTGACACTCATGACTTTAACACAAAGCTTAATAATGCTCTTAAATTTATTAAGCACGGCGATAAGGTCAAGGTTTCTATTCGCTTTAGGGGAAGAGAGATGGGTCATCCCGAAATCGGACTTGAAACAATGAAACGCTTTGCTGATGCTTGCAGTGAAACAGCTGTCATCGAAAAGCCTGCTAAGCTTGAGGGCCGGAATATGCTTATGTTTCTTGCGCCAAAGACTAACAAGTAATTAAACAGGGAGGATACTTATTATGCCTAAAATCAAAACTCACAGCGGTGCCAAAAAACGTTTTAAACTTTCTAAAAACGGTAAAGTTATCCGTGCTCACGCTAACAAGAGCCATATTCTTAACAAGAAGACTACTAAGCGTAAGAGAGGTTTGCGTCAGACAACAGTTGCTGATAAGACAAACACAGCTCAGATCAAGCGTCTTATTCCTTATAAATAATCGACGCGGTAATTTAAAATAACTATTCGGAGGTAACATATAATGGCACGAGTAAAAGGTGCGATGATGACTCGCAAAAGAAGAAAAAAGACATTAAAGCTTGCCAAGGGCTACTGGGGTTCAAAATCAAGACACTTTAAAATGGCTAAACAGGC
>CALYBP010000013.1 GCA_944415425.1 uncultured Ruminococcus sp.
CCCGAAACAACGCCCTCAATTATGTATTTCTGACACGCAAAGTAGAAAATTACAATCGGCACAATACTCAATACAATAAGCGACATTATCGCACTTGTATCTGTATGACCGTATGAGCCGTTAAGGTACTGAATATGAATCGGTATTGTTCTGTACGACTTATCAAGAATGAGATAGGGCAGGAGGTAGTCGTTCCATATCCACATCGTTTCAAGAATAGCAACAGAAATAAATGTAGGTTTCATAATGGGGAGTACAATTCCGAAGAATGTTCTCAGCGGACCTGCTCCGTCAACATCTGCGGCTTCCTCAATCTCAATCGGGATTGATTTTACAAAGCCCGAGAACATAAATACCGCAAGACCTGCGCCGAAGCCCAAATAAATTATCAGGATACCCCACGGTGTGGTAAGTTTTAGGTCGTCAGCGGTTTTTGAAAGGGTAAACATAACCATCTGAAACGGCACAACCATAGAAAAAATGCAGAAGTAGTAGATTATTTTGCATATCAAGGTGTTTGAACGGTTAAGATACCAAGCGCACATTGATGTACAAATAAGAATTAAAACAACTCCGCCTATTGTAATGAAGAAGCTGCAAAGTATGGTTTTCCAAAACGGGAAGTTGCCGTAAAACATACCGGTTATATAGCTTTCAAAACCTTGAAATGTTTCCGCTGTCGGAAATGCGAAGGGTTCTTGGCTTATTGCCGCATTTGTTTTAAACGAATTCATAAGAACTATGAAAACAGGAGCAACATAAAAAATGGAAATTACAGTAAAGAGAACCGTAAGGATTTTCATACCCACAGTCTGCTTTTTTACAACAGGTTTGTCTTTGCTTTTTACTTTAGCCATTACTGTTGCACCTCTTTTCTTCTTGTGAAGTAAAGCTGAACAAGGGCGATAATAACAACGAGTATAAAGAATATTACGCCCTCTGCCTGACCGACGCCTCTTGAATTCTGGTTTGCATAGAAGGTGTTATAAATGTTCAGCGCCATCATTTCCGTTTGATATATGATAGTTCCGCTGTCCGTAATAACACCCGGCTGACCGCCTGTCAATGCGAGGTTTTGGTCAAACAGCTTAAACGAGTTTGTAAGGGTAAGGAAAGTGCAAATTGTAATTGACGGCATCATCATCGGCAGAGTGACATTAGTAAGCAGTTGCTTTTTGCCTGCTCCGTCAATTCTTGCCGCTTCGTATAAATCCGAGGGTACGCTCTGAAATCCGGCAATGTAGATTATCATCATATATCCTGCCTGCTGCCAGCACATAAGGATAATCAACCCCCAGAAGCCATAAGTGGCATTAAGATTGATATTTGTACCGTAGTTGTGTAAAATGCCGTTAAAAATAAGCTGCCAAATATATCCGAGAATGATACCGCCTATAAGATTTGGCATAAAGAATACCGTTCTGAATATATTTGAACCCCTTATACCGATTGTAAGCACATATGCTACAAAAAACGCTATAAGGTTTATAAGCACTACCGAAACCACAACAAATAATGCGGTAAACCAGAACGAGCGTATAAAGCCCTCATCCTGAAATGCCTTTATGTAGTTATCAAATCCGACGAATTTTGCATTGCTTGTGATTCTGAAATTACAAAAAGACAAATAAATTCCGTTAAAAAACGGGTATACAAAACCGATTATAAAAGCGGCAAGGGTAGGCAATACAAATATTAGAGAATAAATTTTTCTTGATTTTTTCTTAAACATAACTTTTTGCCTTTCGGTTTAACAAAAGAGGGGGACGAAGCCGTCCCCCTCCCGAACTTTTGCTTAGAATTTTAAGTTAAATTATCCGTTATTAGCAGCATACTCTGTCTTCCAGCCGTCTACAAATGCCTTAACAACATCGTCCCACGAGCCTGTGCCTGCTGCGTACTGTGTAAGAGCTGTTCCAACGCCGTTCTTCCAGTTTTCCGAAGGCATTGTTGTGAAGTTCCAGCTAACGGGTGTCTTGCCTGCTTCTGTAAGCTCTTTATCAATCTGTACGAATTTGTTTGTTGCTTCTTTAGCGTTCTTGAAAGGAATTACAAAGCCCATATCGTCAGAAAGGGCAGTTGTACCTGTTTCGCTTGTAACGCACCAGTTGAGGAATTCAAGGGTTGCAGCCTGATCGTCTGCGGAAGCCTGGTTGTTAACGCACCAATAGTTCTCTGAACCTGTGCAAAGACCCTGATTAGCTTCGTCGCCGACACCGATGTAGATAGGAAGCATTCCGATATCGTCATCGGTAAGTCCTGCTTCTGTGATGATTGAGTATTCCCAAGAACCGTTCTGGAAGAATACTGCTTCGCCTGTTGTGAACTCGGTCTCTGCGTCTGTACCTGTCTTGCTTGAAAGTACAGTAGGATCGCAGGTTGAGTTGTTGATATAAAGGTCAAAGATGTTCTTGTAGTTATCAAGATATGTACCCTTGATTGCGTCTGTTGAGGTTATTCCCTCATCCTGATACTCAAAGTAAATCGGGAGGTTAGCAAGGTGTGTCTTGAATCTCCAGTCAGAAGACGAATCCATACCTGCGGATGTAAATGCGCCCTTAACGCCGAGAGCGTCCTTGTTAGCCTGAATTTCTTCAGCAACAGTCTTTAACTTGTCAAAACTGTTGATTTCGTCAATAGATTTAACGGTTGCAAAGTCAGAATCACAGTACTTCTGAAGAATTGTCTTGTTGTAGATTATACCGTATGACTCTATAACATAAGCGATACCGTAAACAGCGTCGCCTTCGGTGAGAGCATAGTCCTTAGTTGTGAGCTGTTTGTAAAGCTCAGAACCGCTGAGGTCTGCGCAATAGTCTTTCCAGTTTGCAAGACCTACCGGACCGTTAACCTGGAAAAGTGTGGGAGCTTCGCTCTTATCCATCTCAGCAGTAAGAGTTGACTCATATGTACCCTCGGCAGCTGTCTTTACAACAACTTCAATGCCGGTTTCTTCTGTGTACTTAGCTGCAAGATCCTGCCAAGCCTTATCCTGCTCCGGTTTAAAGTTAAGATAATAAACCTTTCCCTTTGTTGCGTCGCCGCCCGTTGAGCCTCCGCTTGAAGATGTTCCGCCGCAGCCTGCAAGTGCCGAGGCAGCCATAAGTCCTGCCAGCGTCAGAGCAGCAGCTCTTTTAAAGTTTTGTTTTTTCATGTTATTTCTCCTTTTCTAAATAGTGAAATTTATCTGATATTCAGACAAAAGTCAAGGGTATAAATTGTATCCCCTTCGGTTAACCTTAGAATATCACATATTATATCAAAATGCAATACAATTATAAAAATTTTTTATGTATTTTTTAACTTATAATAGGCAAATGTTGCAAATAAGAACAAATTGATGCTTTTTTGATATAAAAAATAAAAAATTGACAGTTTAGGTTTGTGCCTTGAAATCATCACTTATTATGTGTTAAAATTACTGTATATTAAAAATGTGAGGAACATATTATGAGAAAAATCAGCCGTTCATCTTTTATAAGATTTTTTACAAAATTTCCAAAGCTTCTGCTCGCAGGCTTTATATATTCATTTGCTCTTGCTTTGTTTACGGGGCTTTTCGGACTTATAAGCTATTTGAGCGGATTTAACAACATAATAGTTTGGGGACTCGGAATAATTCCGTCAATGCCGTTTTTGGCAGGATTAACTATGGTAGTAAGGAAATATTCCGTTGAAAAACAGGATGTCAGGGTAATTGCCGTGTTCTTTTCGGCATTAAAGGAAAATCTGCTCAGATTTTTAGTCCACGGCGTTGTGGCATACGCAATAACGGCGTGCTCTTTTTTCGCCCTGCTTTATTACTACACTCTGTCGGCAACCGATGTGGTTTTCGGTTCGGTGCTTACATTGTATATGATTTTCACGCTTATACTAATTGTTATGATGTTCTATGTCCCCATTATGACAATTACATATGAGCTCAAAATGAAAGACATTTATAAAAACTCATTTTTGCTTGTGTTCGGGAAAATTTTAAGAAATCTAATTGCTACTCTTTGTGTTGCCGTAGTATCGGCGGGAGCATTTTTGCTTCTTATTTATTCCAAGGGGGCAATGTTTACCGTTGCTGTCTGCGCCGTTACGCTGTTTTATCCGCTTGTTTCGGTTTACATCATAATTTCCGTAATCTCACCCGGACTTCAGGATGCTGTCGGGTCATTTTCGCCGAATACAGAAGAAATCAGTTCTGATTATGAGGACGAGGAAAAAATTAACGAGGCGGTTTCAAATGCCCGGGGCAACAGCGATTATGTGTTTGTCAACGGAAAAATGATCAAGATCGGCAAGGATAAAACCGATAATTAACTATTAAAGCAATGCCGTTATAATATGCACATCTTATAAATGTGTTTGAAAAATACTTAACCGGAAAATAACCGAAAAAATTAATTAATCGGGATAAGCCGACTTTTTAATCATTCAATTATTACCGCGTGACTGCCCCTTGAGGTGTACGAGCTTTCAAATGCGCTTTTGCTGTATTCGGTTCTTCCGCTCAGCGGGTCGGCGATAATTACGGTATCGTCCGTATATCCCACAAGAACTGCAGCGTGGTCGCTTTGGCTCCATTCAACATATTCGCCGCTGTCGGTGTACCAGCCCTCGGTCTCACTTCTCTGCTGCATTCCGATTGTTACCCATACAACAACCGGAGTGTCGTTTGCTGTAAGTTCGTAAAGCTCGTCGCAGGTACTGCCCGATATGTCGGTTGCCGTCATAAAGCTGTCAGCATCATCAAGATAGCTGTCTGCGGCGGTAACAATGGCATTTGTACCGCATACATAACCGTATACGCTTTGCGGGTCACCGATAAAATAATCATTCAAATCTTCTCCGTGCGCCGCTCCGTTTTCGTCATAGTAAATGTTTGCGGCTGAGGTGGGAAGGTAATCGACTGCCATTGTAAGCTTATCTATATCAAAGCCGTAATAGTTTAAAACCATGGTCAGAGCTGTTATTTCGCACCCCGTGGGCAGCTCGGGAAGCTGGAGTATGTACGGAAAATCAGATATTTCATAATAAGACGGCGGAAATTGGTTTTCCGCCTTTTCGTTTTTTTCGGCAGAAAATGTTTCCGACAGGGCATCGGTTGATGTCGTTTCCGTTACGTCGGGCGTTGCTTTGGTTTGTTCGATAACTATTGTATTCTTGTTTTTAGTTGTGCTTGTTTTAAGAATAAAGCTTACGCAGAAAAGCATTGACGCAAACAGAAAAATAACTAATACGGAAGTTAATTTTTTCAATTTTGTCCTCCTTTGCTATGAAACAACGCATTGTTTTGGTTTTAATCGGTATCTGAAAAGAGCTCGTAAGAAGTGAAAGTAAATTAAAAAATAATTTATGGGGAAAATACGATATTTTTTGAAACGAAAACATACATATAATGTAATTTTTAAATTTGAAATAAGTACATAAAATAATTATACACAAAACAAATAAAAAATAAACAGAAAGCAAGAGGGAAACGGTTACAATTTTTTAATTCCTAAAGCGAAAAATAATGTTTTTTTATTTCTTGTTCAGAAATTATAACAATATGAATGTAAAATTGTAAATTATTAAAATAAAAGTTACGGATAATTAATAATTTGAGTACAACTTTGCTAAAAATAGGTTACAGTTTTAATATTTCGTTGACTTTACTACAAAATTGTAGTATCATTTTCTATATAAGAATTGTGGCGTAACATATGCGTAACCACAATGGATAGTGTGTTTTAATAAAACTGTAATATATTTTGTATTATTTTTTTGATTTTACCCTTGTTTTTTAATAAATATACACTTATTCGTTATTGCAAGCTAAAACAATACTGTATTGGAGTGTAAAAATTGGAAAAATTCGTAGTTAACGGCGGTAAACCGCTGTTTGGAGAGGTAAACATAAGCGGAGCAAAAAATGCCGCAGTTGCGATTATTCCCGCCGTCATTTTGTGTGACGAGCCGTGTCAGATAGAAAATATACCTAACATAAGCGATGTTTCTCTCATAAGCAGAATCCTTCAGCAGATGGGAGCTAAAATAAGAAGAATTAATAAATCATCTTTATATATTGACCCCACACCTATAAAAACCTACTGCGCCGTAACCGAGCTTGTCAGAGGAATGCGCGCGTCGTATTATTTGCTCGGAGCGCTGCTCGGAAAGTACGGAAAGGCAAAGGTCGCTTTGCCCGGCGGCTGTAATTTCGGAGTTCGTCCCATAGACCAGCATCTCAGGGGCTTTGAGGCAATGGGTGCGTCGACGGCGCTTGTTGACGGAGCTATTATTGACGCTCAATGTGAGAACGGCCTTGTCGGCAATCATATATACCTTGATATTGTTTCGGTAGGAACAACTATGAACCTTATGCTTGCGGCAAGCAAGGCAAAAGGCTTGACCGTTATTGAAAACGCAGCAAAGGAGCCTCATATTGTTGACCTTGCGAACTTCCTTAACTCAATGGGAGCGGACATCAGAGGCGCAGGTACAGATGTCATAAAAATCAGAGGCGTTGAGTATCTTCACGGCGTGACTTACTCAATTATTCCCGACCAGATTGAGGCGGGAACATATATGTGTGCGGCAGCGGCAACAAGAGGCTGTATTACTGTTAAGAATATAACTCCTAAGCATCTTGACTCAATAAGCGCCAAGCTGCGTGAAATGGGAGTTGTAATTACTGAATATGACGAAGCGCTTAAGGTTGACGCTACGGTAAATCCGCTTAAACGCTGCAATATCAAAACGATGCCCCATCCCGGATTTCCTACGGACTGTCAGCCGCAGTTCGCTGCGCTGCTTATGAGTATTCCCGGTACCAGCATAATTAATGAGAATGTGTGGGATAACCGTTATCAGTATGTAAGCGAGCTTATCAGAATGGGCGCCCAGATTTCGGTCGAGGGCAGACTTGCTATTATTGAGGGCGGAGCACCGCTGACGGCGGCTCCCGTAAAGGCAACAGATCTTCGCGCGGGTGCGGCAATGATTATCGCGGCGCTTGAAATCTCGGGAACTACCGAAATTTCAAATGTTCAGTATATTGAGCGCGGATACGAAGAGGTAATCGAAAAGTTCAGAGCTATCGGAGCCGATATAAAAAAGGTCTATTTTACAGGCGACAATGAAGAAGAGCTGAGAGCTTGATTTAACAAAATATACTGTAAGCCGTTTTCATCAGAAAGCGGCTTTTGTTTTAGAATTTGAGGTGTAGCATGGGATTTTTATTTGTAGGTCTCGGCGGAGCGGCGGGAGCAATGCTTCGTTACGCAATCAGTTTAATACCGTACAAAGGTGATTTTCCTATTTTAACATTAATGACCAATTTAATCGGAGCTGTTATTATAGGATTCATAGTAGGTTATGCGTCAAGGCGCAGTATAGGCGATAATGCAATGCTTTTTTTGAAAACGGGGCTTTGCGGAGGATTTACAACATTTTCCACATTTTCACTTGAAGCGTACAGCTTGTTTACTGCGGGAAACCGTGTAACGGCAGTTTGTTATGCTGTTATAAGCGCTGTTTTGTGCATTGCAGGCGTATGGGCAGGTGTTACGCTCAGTACTGCGGTTGTAAATGAATAAAAAATATGTTATTATTTTATCTGAAAAAACACTCGAAAATATTATAAGGATTGATAGATTTGGCAAGGGCAGTTCCGCTGTTCAGCGGCAGTAAAGGTAACAGCTATTACATAGGCACAGCCTCGGAGGGCGTATTGATAGACGCCGGCAGGTCGTGCCGTCAGATAGAAAATGCAATGGAGGCAAACGGACTAAGCATGAAAAATGTAGGGGCGGTGTTTGTAACACATGAGCATACCGACCATTGCAGTGCATTAAAGGTGCTTTCAAAAAAATATGATTTCAGAATTTTTGCAAGCAAGGGAACATTAAACGAGCTTATCAGGGGTCAAAAAATTCTTCCCGACGCAAAGACTGATGTAATCGAAAAAGAAGTCGCAGTAGGCAATATGCTTATACAGCGCATAGATACTCCCCACGACGCCGCCGAAAGCTGTTGTTACAGGGTGACGACATCGGACGGGAAGTCTGCGCTTATCGCAACGGATATGGGCGTTATGGTTGAAAAAGTACGGGAGGCAGCAAAGAAAAGCGACTTTGCGGTGCTCGAGTCAAATCACGATGTTCAAATGCTCAAAACGGGGATATATCCGTTTTATCTAAAGCAGAGAATACTTTCCTCAAAGGGTCATCTGTCAAACGCGGACTGCGCGTGCGAGCTTTCCGACCTTGTAAAGAGCGGTACGCTCAGACTTATGCTCGGACATTTAAGTGAAGAAAACAACACACCGCAAATTGCTCTTGCAACGGCAATTTCAAGTCTTGAAAAAGAGGGGCTGAAGGTAAGAAGTGATTTTACCCTTGATATTGCTCCAAGTGAAACGAGAGTGCAGTCGGTAATTTATTAGCTTTACGGCTTTATTAATATTATGATAAGAGTAAATATAATTTGTATCGGAAAAATAAAAGAAAAATATTTTTCAGACGCCGTTTCGGAATACGCAAAGCGTCTTTCTTCCTTTTGCAGATTTTCGGTAACCGAGCTTTCAGAGGAAAGAATACGGAGCAGCTTGTCTAATGAGGCACAAATTAATGAGGTTTTAAACGCCGAGGGAAAAAGAATACTTCAAAAGATCGGACAGTACGACTACGTTGCTGCAATGTGTATAGAGGGAAAACAGCTTTCAAGCGAGGAGCTTTCAAAAACTCTTGACAACATTTCGGTCGGCGGAATAAGCACGGTTGATTTCATAATCGGCGGAAGCTACGGGCTGAGCGATGAGGTAAAGAAGAGGGCAAATTTAAAGCTTTCAATGAGCCGAATGACATTTCCGCATCAAATGGCAAGAGTGATTTTAAGCGAACAGATTTACCGCGCGTTTGAAATTTCAACAAACGGAAAGTATCATAAGTAACAAAAAACAACAGGTGAATATATGGCTCTGGACGGAATTTTTTTAAGACATATAAAAAAAGAAATTGAACAACAGGCTCTTTCAGCAAGGGTATCTCAGATTTACCAGCCCAACCGAGATGAGCTTGTTTTTACTCTGCGCACTTTTGAAGGGAACAAAAAGCTTTTGATTTCATCAAGAGCAAATTCACCGAGAATAAATTTCTGTACAAAAACACCCGAAAATCCCGCACAGCCGCCTATGTTTTGTATGCTGCTGAGGAAAAGACTCGGAGGCGGAAAGCTTGTGTCTGTTCGTCAGCAGGAGTGCGACAGAGTGTTGTTTTTGGATTTTGAGTGCGTAAACGAGCTCGGCGACGCCGTAATGATTACCGTTGCGGTAGAAATTATGGGTATGTACAGCAATATAATCATAATAAATTCAGACGGTGTTATCATAGACTCGCTCAAGCGTGTTGACCTGACTATGAGCAGTAAGCGAATTGTGCTTCCTAACATCAAATATGAGCTGCCCGAACCGCAGAATAAGCTGAATATTTTAACTTCCGAATCCGAAATAATTGCTCAGAGGATAGTAAACTTAACGCCGAAAACAGCTCTTAACAAAGCAATTTTGTGTGTTGTCCAAGGAGTTTCGCCGATAGTTTGCCGTGAGCTTGAATACAGGGTGTTTGAAGGGGCTTCAAACGACCTTGAGGGGGAATTGTATAAAAAGCTTGTTTGTGAGATTGAAAGGCTTAAAAATATTGCTCAGAACTGTAACGAAAAACCCTGCATCGTCTACCGTGAGGACTCAAAGCCGATGGACTTTTGTTTTATGCCGATAGAGCAGTACGGAAGTTTTTCAAAGGTGGAGAGCAAAGAGGGCTTTTCACAGGTGCTCGACGCTTTTTACGATGAGCGTGATTCACGGGAACGGATGAGGGTAAAATCTCAGAGTCTTACAAAATTGCTTGCAAATACATCGGAGCGCATAGCCCGTAAGATGTCAAAACAGCAATCCGAGCTTTTGCAGTGCGCCGACCGTGAGCATTTAAGAATATGCGGCGATCTGCTTCAGGCAAATCTGTATCGAATCGAGAGGGGTGCGGAGTTTGTCGATGTTGAAAATTACTACGATGTAAACGGAAAAACCATAAGAATAAAGCTAAACCCCGCAATATCGCCTGCCGCAAATGCGCAGAAATTCTACAAAGATTATCAGAAAGCCAAGAATGCCGAGTCGGTGCTAAGCGAGCAGATAGAAAAGGGAAAATACGAGCTTGAATACATTGAATCCGTAATTGACGAGGTAAACCGAGCCGAAACCGAAAAGGAGCTTGCTCAGATAAGGGAGGAGCTTACGGAACAGGGCTATCTTTACCGCCAAAAAGGAAAGAAAAAGCCGTTATCTCAGCTTCCGCCGCTTGAATTTTTATCAAGCGACGGTTTTAGGATATTTGTTGGCAGAAACAATAAGCAAAACGACAAACTTACTTTGAAAACAGCGTCAAAAAACGATATGTGGCTTCACACAAAGGATATTCACGGCTCTCATACCATAATCGCAGCCGACGGGCGTGAAATAAGCGAAACCGCCGTTTTGGAGGCGGCGCGTCTTGCGGCATATCACAGCAAAGCCAGAAACAGCAGTCAGGTGCCTGTTGATTATACCCTTGTGCGCTATGTAAGCAAGCCGAACGGCGCAAAACCGGGAATGGTTATATATGTAAACAACAAAACGGTATATGTAAGTCCGTCGCAGGACGGCAGGGGACATTCTTAAAGCGTGTTGCCGTCAGGATTTACTTTTACAGAAAACAAAAACTATCGGGGCGTTTGATATTCGCTCCGATAGTTTTATTTGTTATTTTAATTATATTTAAACAGGATTGAGTATATACTGTTGCACAGATATAATAAATACCCGCTGTAATGTAGTACACTGAATTTTTCACATAAGCGAAATAAGATCGGGAAGATCAAATTCATTTTGAAGAGCTCCGTTAAGCGCAAATGCAATAAGTCTCGACGCTCTCTCCGTAAGCAGGTCAATTTCTCTCGGTATAACAACCATTCTCCTGCCGTTGGGTGAGATTTGATTTTGAGCGTCGGCGTCAAAATTCTTTCCCAAAAGGTCGTTCGCAAGCGTTTGTACGTCAACTACCGTCGGAACCCCGATAGCAATAACGGGAACCCCGATTGTTTCCTTGTTTATTTTTGTTCTGTGATTTCCTACACCGGCACCGGGAGATATGCCGGTATCGCTTATTTGAAGCGTACAGCCGAGTCTTTCAAGCCTGCGGGATGCAAGCGCGTCTATCGCAACAACCGCATTAGGTTTTATACGCTTTACAACGCTTGAAATATATTCTCCCGTTTCAATTCCCGTCTGTCCCGTAACCCCCGTTTGCATTACAGCAACTGGGCGCAGCCTGTCAAGCCCCGTAGACCTTGCGATTTCGCCCGTTATGTGCCGCGTTGCAAGCACGCGCATACTTGTTTTGGGACCCAGCGAGTCGGGCGTTATTTCGGTGTTGCCGAGTCCCGCCACAAGTACAAGTCCGTTTACGGGCAGCAGCCTGCGTATTTCTTCTCCTATTGTTATAAGGCGCTCGTCAGTTTCAGAAAAGTTGTCGGTAAGTGACGGAAGCTCAATGGTGATATATGTTCCTATATCTTTACCGAGAGCCTGTTTTGCCTTTTGATTTTTAACGGTAAGCCGTGAGATTTCAAGACCGTTTTCGCTGTATGTTTTAAATTCGGTACCCGCAATATGTTCTCCTGCTATTTCTCTTGCCTCTACGGCAAGATCTGTACGAAGCTGCATAAAAAATCCCTCCCGCTTTTCTTATATTATTGGTGGGTGACAGCTCATATATTCTTTACAAATAATTTTACTTTTGATATAATTCAGTTATTGGCATATAAAATAAATTTATTTAAGATTCGGAGTAATTTTTCTATGAATAAAAGTTGTATTATTAAACGTGCCGCAGCTATCGGCGTTTCACTCAGCCTGATTTATATTTCAGCCTTGGGCGCAGGAGCTGTTGTTATTGATGATGAGCTTACTCCAGTTTCATCCGATACAAGTGCTCAGACACAGTCTGTTGATACTTCTTTGCCAATAAGATACAGTTCCCGTGATTTGGGTTTGGTTACTGATATTAAACAGCAGCGGTATAATGAGTGCTGGGCGGTTTCGGGAGTATCCGTCTTTGAAACAACACTTTTAAAGTTTGGATTTTCCGCCGAAAATATTTCCTTTGACCACCTTAACATTTGGGCTACAAGGCACAGCGACGGAACAGGCTGGCAAAGAACATATATGGACGGAGGTTATTCCTATTGTGCGATAGGATATTTTACTTCGTGGCAGGGCGGCGCTGAAATCTCGGACGCAGGCGAGATTGATGTCACAAGCGGCATAACATCGGATGACATAGACACTACCCTTGCAAGATACGGAACAACCGCCGTTGAGTATCTCGACAGAAACGATACGGCGTCAATAAAACGGGCGATAATGGAAAGCGGCGGAGTTTACACGGCCTATGCGACCTCCGCTTCGTGTTTAAGCGCTGACAAAACCTCATATTTTATGCCGTCGGAATATGACGGTTATTCGGTCAATCACGGCGTTGAAATTGTGGGCTGGGACGACAGCTACGACAAAGCAAAGTTTAACGGCTCTGTCGGTGAAAAACCTAAAAAACCGGGTGCATGGCTTGCAAGAAACAGTTACGGAGATTACAATTCTTTAGGCGGGTATTTTTGGGTATCGTACGAGGACAAATTTGTGTTCGGCGACAAATACAAACCGCTTTATTCGATAAAGTCGGTTCAGGAAATTGACGAGAACACAAGACTTGAGCAAAACGAAATTTACGGTGCGACATTTGACATTGAAATAAAGGGAAAAAATGAGGTCGCGTATATAAACAGGTTTGATTTTTCAAACGGTTACAATACGCTTGACAAGGTTATTTTTGAAACAAAATGCAAAAATTCCGATTACACTTTGTATTATATCCCCGACAGCAGTAAAAATGAGCCTGAAACCGACAAAAGCAAGTGGGTAAAACTGTATGAGGGCACGGCTGACTATGAGGGATATATCTGCGCCGATATTTCCGATTTTACCCTGCCTCTCGGCTATGGCTCCATCGCGGTTGTAATAAATACAGATAAGCTCAATGAGGGGCTTGACAGCTCATCGCAGGATTATAAATCACCGTCTCTCGGTTCGTGCGAGTGGATGACAAATTCGGAGACAGGAAAATATGTGTTTATAGATGATGCCGACTACGGTGAAAGCTTTATTTACTACGATAATAATATGCGTGATTTGCTCGACTGGTATAAGGAAGAAAACAACGATGACCTCGGCGGTACATTTGTCATAAAAGCCGTTACGACAGGAAGCGGAGCAGAGATTACTAAACTCGGTGATGTCAACCTTGACGGCAATGTTAATGTAGCCGACGCAACATACATTCAAAAATATATAGTAAACAGCGTCGAGTTTTCTGAAGTAAGAAAGCTTAATGCGGACGTGGACGGCAACGGACAGATAACAGTTTCCGACGCTACCGCAATCCAAAAAATGCTTGTAGGGCTCAGTTAATTTAATAACAAAAATCAACGGCTGAAACAGTATAAACTGATTCAGCCGTTATAATTTTCAGTATGCCGCAAGAATAGGCGATATTTCCGAAGGTATGTTTTTGCCCGCTGCGTCAATATATCCAATCGCTTTTCCGCAGCCCGTAATAACGCAGTCCGCCGCGTTTTTGTGTACCCTTACCCTGAGCTTTGTTTTTTCGCTGATAAGCTTAGCAAAGCCCGTAAGTTTTGCAAGACCGCCCGTAAGTATGATTCCGTCGGTATAAATATCGCTTGTAAGCTCCGGCGGAGTTTTTTCAAGCACATCTTTTATGGAACTTACAATAAGCGCGGCAACCTCTTCAATAGCTTCCTTTGCCTGCTCACAAGTCATATCAACAAACCTCGGCATACCGCTTACCGCGTCCCTGCCTTTTAATCTGAATGTTTTTTGCTCGTTAGGAACAATAACGCAGCCAATCTCTTTTTTGCAGTTCTGCGCCATATTTGCGCCGATTATAAGATTGTATTTTTTTCGGACATATTTTACTATTTCATCGTCCATCGCTTTGCCGGCCTGCCTGACGGTTTTTGAAACGGAAATACCCCCGAGCGATAATACGGCTATGTCGGCGGTTCCGCTGCCTATATCTGCAATCATAACGCCGTGCGGCGTAGTAATGTCAATACCGCAGCCGAGCGCTGCAGCCTTTGGGCTTTCAATAAGGTAAACCTTTCTTACCCCAAAAGAGCTTACGGCGTTAACTACGGCGCGTTTTTCTACCTCCGTTACATCGCAGGGGACAGCCGTAATTACTCTCGGCATCACAACTTTTACCGAACACACCTCTTTAAGAAGTATCGAAACCATATCCTCCACAAGCTCAGAGCGGGAAATAACCCCTCCGTCAAGCGGATGAACGGCCTTTATGCCCACGGGTGTCTTGCCTATCATAGCATACGCCTCATCGCCTACGGCGTATATTTCTCCCGTGTCGGTATCATAGGTCACAACACTTGCTTCGTCAAGCACCTTTCCTTTGTTTTCGATAAATACTCTTGTTCTGTCAGACCCGAGGTCAATAGCTATATCCATAAAATCACTCCGATTAAATCACTACGAATAATTATATAATAATTATATTATTTCTTCAAGGGTTCAGAACCTGTTTGACGTGCACAGCACAGCGCAGTACACCGATTTACAGCCGCTTTTCATAAGCGTTTTTGCACATTCGCCCAGGGTGTTTCCGGTGGTTACAATGTCGTCAATCAAAAGAATTTTCTTTCCTTTTACCGAGCTTTTGTTAATTACCCTGTATACTCCCCTTACATTTTCAGCCCTTTCCTTTGCTTTTAATGTATGCTGAATTTTGTTTTCTTTAAATTTTTCGAGCGTGTCCGCATACGGAATATTCATAATTTTGCTGCATTCCTCCGCAAGCAGCTTTGCCTGATTGTATCCTCTGATTTTTAGGTGCTTTTTATGCATCGGAACGCAGGTTATTATGTCAAAATTACTTTGCGGAAAGCTCTCAACAATGCTGTTAACAAGCACAAACGAGAGCTGTTTTGAGTAGCTTCCGCAGTTTTTGAATTTTAAATTTGATACAGCGTCTTTAAAAATTCCTTCATACGGGAACGGTGACGTACATTGAAACCCGCCCGTACAACATTTTATTACAGACGGAGCGGGAAACTGCTTTTTACAGTTTTCACACGCATATTCGGTTTTATCAATGACCCTTTCGCAGTACGGACACCTTACCGGAAAGAAAATATCCGCTAAATTTTCTTTTAATTTATGTATAAAGTCCTTCATCACGCAGCAAAAATTCCTTTAATCCGCTGTATCGCTTTGTACGGCGGTTGTTGTTTACCATATATTCTACCGTGTGCGGGTCACCTACAAGAATGAGTGTTTTCTTTGCCCTTGTGACCGCAGTGTACAAAAGATTTCTGTAATAAAGCTGAGGAGGGCCGGGAAACATCGGCATAACCACGGCGTCAAACTCGTTGCCCTGACTTTTGTGTACCGTAACGGCATATGCAAAATCAAGGTCTGAGGCGCTCTCGTATGTGTACGAGGCGGTTTTATCGTAAAACCGTATTTTAATTGTTTTTGATTTTTTATCAATCCTGCTTATTATGCCTATATCTCCGTTGAAAACACCTTCACCTTTTTCGCCGTTATCTTTGTGCCAAATAATATCGTAGTTGTTTTTTACCTGCATAACCTTGTCGCCCGTGC
The DNA here is from genome assembly GCA_944415425.1 of uncultured Ruminococcus sp. GTDB lineage: Bacteria > Bacillota > Clostridia > Oscillospirales > Acutalibacteraceae > Ruminococcoides. The sequence continues at coordinate 15,761 of CALYBP010000013.1, forward strand.
GAAAGTTTTTTGAGCCTATCGTAATTTCGCTTTCGGCAAGGTCTTTTGGGTTAAGCACATTTTGAAGCCTTAAATTAAGCTGTACGGTGCCAAGCTCGCCTTTTTTTGACGGAGCAAGAACCTGGATATTTTCAAACGGGGAATATCCGTATGCTTTCGGCAGTCTGTTTTTGCAAAGGTCTGTAATAACATTTGCTATATCTTCTTTATTGTTCTTTTTAAGAAAAAAGAAATCCTTGTCGGCATTATTAAGAACGGGCATTACACCGTTTACAATTTTATGAGCATTGGTAACTATCAGGCTTTCCTGAGCCTGTCTGAAAATTTCATTTAATCTGACAACAGTTATAATATCGCTTGCGATAAGGTCGCTTAACACATTTCCCGGGCCGACTGACGGAAGCTGGTCCGAATCCCCCACAAGTATAAGACGGCACCCCAGCGGCAATGCTCTCATAACGCTCTCAAAAATACAGGTGTCAACCATGGAAACCTCGTCGACAATGAGTGCGTCGCATTTAAGTTGGTTGCGCTCGTTTTTGTTGAACACAGGGTTGTCGTTTCTGTCCCAGCTTACCTCAAGCAGACGGTGCAGGGTTTTTGCCTCATCTCCCGTAAGTTCGCTCATTCTTTGGGCAGCACGTCCTGTCGGGGCTGAGAGCAAAACGGTTTTTCCTTTTCGCTTGAGTATCTGTATAATTGCGTTTAGGGTAGTTGTTTTACCTGTTCCGGGGCCGCCTGTTAAAATCAGCATTCCCTCTGTAAGTGCGGAGCTGATCGCCTGCTTTTGCAAATCTGCGTAGCATATTCCGTCGCTTTTCTCACACAGTTTAATTTCCCTGTCTATATCTTTTATCGCTTCTGCGGGGAATTTGAGAAGCATTTTGATTCTTGACGAAATATACATCTCGCTTAAATGAAGCTGCGGAGTAAATACAAAATCCTGCCCGTCTATAATTTCGCCGATAAGCGAACGGTCAAAGAGCATTTCCTCCATACATTTTTCTGTTTTATCCGATTCAACACCTAAAAAATCTGAGGCAATCGAAAGGAGCTTCTGCTTTGGCAGGCAGGTGTGTCCGTTTCGCTCGTTATGGCTCAAAATATAGGTGATACCCGCCCGCAGCCGCACCTCGCTGTCGGGTTCGAGTGATTCCTTTTTTGCGATGAAATCGGCGCTTTCGAACGATACTCCGAAGTCTCCCTGACATAAAATATAAGGATTTTCTTTAATTCTTTCAACACAGTCTGAACCCAGCCCGTTAAAAATTTTGACGGTAGATGAGTTTGATATTCCGTATTCTCCGAGGTAGAGCATCAGCTTTCTAACTCCGGTATTTGCCTTGAGCTGGTTTGAAAAATCCTCTGCCTTGCTCTTTGAAATTCCCTTTATCAAGGCAACCCTCGACGGCTCGTTTTCCATAATATCAAGCGTTGCCTCGCCGAACTCGCCGACAAGCGTCTTTGCAGTTGACGGTCCTATTCCTCTGACTGCGCCCGATGAAAGATAACGCAGTATATCGGCGCTTTCGGTCGGACGGCATACTTCGCAGGTAGCCGCCGAAAACTGTTTTCCGTAGTTTTTGTGATTAGTATAAAAGCCCGTAAGTCTTACGGTGTTTCCCTCGGACGCCTGCGGCATAATTCCAACTGCCGTAATATAGTCGTCACCGTTTGCAATTTCGATTACCGTATACCCGTTTTCTTCATTTCTGTAAACGATATTTTCAATTATTCCTTCAATCTCAAGCAGATTTTCGTTATTCATAAAATTTTCCTTTTAGCACAATTAAATGATATAATAAACTTACGGTTGATAATTCGGGGTAAATAATATATAATAAACAGTGTTATATATTTTAAGCCAACACTTTGGAGGTTAATGTAATGGAGTTTGTTGCAAACGAAGGTAAAAATGTAGAAATTACTGTAAACGGCACTACATATATGCGTCACGCTATAAAAACTCACTTTGTAAAACAGGGCGAGGATTATATTGAGATTTTCAAAAAATATGTATCTCCTTTGTATCAGGAGGGAGATATTGTTTCCTCGAGCGAAAAGATTATTGCTCTGTGCCAAAACAGGGTTGTAAAGCGTGAAGACCTCAAAATAGGATTCTGGGCAAAATTCCTTTCAAAGTTTGCTTCTCACCCCGACACAGGCGTAGGTGTGGGTGAAACCATAAAAATGCAGTATGCCATTTCAAAAGTCGGACTGCTCAAGGTTTTGTGGGCAAGCTTTGCGGGAGGAGTATGCAAGCTCTTCGGCAAGAAAGGCGTATTTTACGAAATCGTAGGAAAAGACGTTGCGGGGCTCGACGGCTTTTACGACCATATTTGGAGCGAATACCGTGACATCGGTATTGAAAATCCCGAAAATCCGTCAGGCGTCTGCGATGAAATAAAAGAAAAGCTCGGTATGAGCTGTATGATAGTTGACGCAAACGACCTCGGTCAGGAGATACTGGGTTATTCTTCCGACATAACGCTTTCAGAAGAGGAGCTTTTGGGGCTTATAGCCGACAACCCCTGCGGTCAGGGCAAGCAGACTACTCCGATTGTTCTTATAAGAAAAAAGCAGTAACACAGCAATTATTATTGTTTGTATGAATATAATTTTATCATAACGCAAAAAATAAATCAATTAAAACACAAAGCAAAACAAGACTGTCTAAAATTAAATTCAGGCAGTCTTGTTTTATTATTAAAAAATTTTATTTCATCATTTCAAAAAATTCATTTTTACTTATCAGCTTTGCAAAACCGTATTCCTCGCAAATTTTTTCGCAAATTTTTTTCGTTTCCTCATCCATATCGCAGTCAAGGCAAATCACATAATCATGCTTAAAGCGGCTTATCCATTTTACTCTTGCCGCAGCGCTTCTGAGCATAAACTCTGCATTTTCACAGTCTTTGCCTATCGGCGTAATAAACATAACAGACCCGTCGTTTTTGTATCTGAACAAAAGATACGCAAGCTCACGGATAAACGAAATCACGCCTATAACGGCAAATACAACGAGTAATACAGCCGATACAACATTCATACGGAATTCACCTCATTACATTTTATTATAAAAATTAAAATGTGTGCGAATAAATCGGCAGTCAATGCAAAAAATATTAAGGACAAAACCGTACTTAATGTGCGGTGCTGTCAAGAAGCGATACCGCACAAATTTAATTGAGGTGAAGAAAAATGACAGACAATTCTTATGTAAACCAGAGCATCGCATGCACTGTAACAAACTGCAAAAACCACAACAGTTCAAAAAACTACTGCTCACTTGAATCAATCAGAGTAGGTACACACGAGGCTAACCCCACAGCCTGTCAGTGCACAGACTGCCAGAGCTTTGAGTTAAAGAGCGGCTGCAAGTAATTACTTGCAAAACAGACAGTAACTTCAAAGCTGATTTGAGGTAACTCTCAGATTGTCATAGCCCTCAGCCTCCAAGGTTGGGGGCTGTTTGATATTCTGCAAAATGTGATTGAATATGATTAAACGGAGGAAACAATATTGAATAAGATAATAATTTCAACCGAAAGCGGTTCTGATTTACCGTGGAAAATAAGTGTTCCGAACCTAATTGAAATTTTGCCGATGCACATTTCGTTTGGCAGCAAAACTTATCTTGACGGTGAGCTGAGCTCAGCCGAAACAGAGCGCATTTTCAGAGAAAAAAATATGCTTCCCGTTACCTCCGCTGCGAATCCCGACGAGTATTCATCTCATTTTAAAAGAATTTTTCAAAAATACCCTGACTGTAAAATTATTCATATAGCCTACTCCTCAAAACTTTCTGTTTCCTATCAAAACGCCGTAATCGCCTCAAAGGAGTTTCCCGCCTCACGGCTTCAGATAATAGATTCCCTCAGCGGCTCAATCGGTATCGGCGCGTTAATTGTCAGAGCCTGCGACATAATCACAAAATTAGGCGGGCTTTATCCTTTTGACAAGTGTGTGTTCATAATAAAAAATCAAACAAGTAATCTTTGCTGTTCGTTTGTACTTGATACGCTTGATTATCTCAAAGCAGGCGGGCGAATATCGGCAGCGGCGCATTTTACCGCCTCGGCTCTGAGTATAAAGCCCTCTATATCAATAGAAAACGGCGTGCTTGAGCAGAGCAAAAGGTACAGAGGAAGTATATACAGACTTGCAAACACTTTTTTGACTGATTTTGTAAACAAAAATAATCCCTGCCGTGATTATCTTATAATAGGCTACGGTTTTAAGACAAACAAGTCTCTTTTATTTTCTTTAAAGCGTCAGGCACATAAAATGGGGTTTAAAAAGTCGTGGTGCTTTCAGCTCGGAAGTGCCGTTACCGCTCACACGGGGAGTGAATGTATCGGTTTTGCCGCAATTAAGCAATAGGCAAAATATTAAGCTCAATTTTTTAAAATTATAGTTGAGTGATTAAATAAAAGTACAAGTAATAATATATTTAAGGTACAAAAAATCTCCTGCGTCACTTGTTAACGCAGGAGATTTTTATCTTATTAACTTTTACCTGATTTTTAGTAAAAAACTCAATGAGATGAATAATTATGTGCCTTATCAAGCAGCATATCCTTTACCTTCATCAGCCTTGTGCGGCTGCTCCGGTCGTTTTCCTCAAGCTTCATTGAAATATACTTTATTGTATCCTTGTAGCGTGGTATCATAACATGCTCAAGCGAGTTTACACGCCGCCTTGTTTTTTCAATTTCCGCCGACATCAGCTCACAGCTTTTTTCAATTTGAGCAAGCCTGATAAGGTCGGGAACAAGCTTTTGAAGCGACATTACGGCGTCGTCAAGCTCAAACGAAGTAAACGCAAATCCGTACGGAAAAATATCGCCGTCATCACTTGTGCGTGTGCTTTGTGCAAAAACAGGCGTTTCAACGCTCATAACATTGCGTGAGTCAACTTCAACCGTAAGCTGCTGTTTTTGCGACATAAGCGATGCGTCAAGAGACTGCTTTGACATAACGGCACTTGCGTTTACAAAGTGTGAGTTGCACTCTGAAAGCTCATATTCAATTTTTTCACGCAAGACTCTTGTTTCTCTTATAAGGTCAAGAAACTGCCGCATAAGCTCATCAAGCTTATCCTTTAACATCTTGTGTCCGCGAACCGCAGTTGTAAGCTGTTTTTTTAGCTTTGAAAGCTGCATACGCGTTGGATTTACATTCATAATAGCCATAAATCAGACCCTCAGTGCTTATTGTTTGCCGTAAAATTCGTCGAGCATATCGTCCTTGATTCGCTTCAGTTCACTTCTCGGAAGAATCTTGAGCAGCCTCCAGCCAATGTCAAGAGTTTCTTCTATTGAGCGGTTTGTTTCGTATCCCTGCGAAACATATTCTTTTTCAAACGCCTCGGCAAATTCAGCGTATTTTTTATCCATCTCGGTAAGCGCCGCTTCACCCAGAATAACCATAAGCTCTCTTGCGTCCTTGCCTCGTGCGTACGCCGCAAAAAGCTGGTTCATTGTTGCCGCATGATCCTTTCGTGTGCGGTCGGGGCCGATACCCTTGTCTTTAAGTCGTGAAAGCGACGGAAGAACATCAATAGGCGGAGAAATACCCTTGCGGTAAAGCTCTCGGGAAAGAATAATCTGTCCCTCGGTAATATATCCCGTAAGGTCGGGGATAGGGTGAGTTTTGTCGTCTTCAGGCATTGTAAGAATCGGTATAAGCGTAATAGAGCCGTCCTTGCCTCTCAGACGCCCTGCACGCTCATAAAGGGTTGCAAGGTCGGTGTACATATATCCGGGGTATCCTCGTCTGCCGGGTACCTCTTTTCGTGCGGCGGATACCTCACGAAGCGCGTCGGCATAGTTTGTTATATCCGTCATAATAACAAGCACATGCATCCCAAGGTCAAACGCAAGATATTCTGCGGCGGTAAGCGCCATTTTCGGAGTTGCGATTCTCTCTATTGCGGGGTCGTTTGCAAGGTTTACAAACATAACCGTTCTGTCAATGGCTCCCGTTTCCTTAAACGATTCAACAAAGTAATTTGATTCTTCAAAGGTAATGCCCATTGCGGCAAAAACAACGGCAAACTGTTCGTTCTTGCCCCTTACAGTTGCCTGCCTTGCTATCTGTGCCGCAAGCTGTGAGTGGGGAAGACCGGAAGCTGAAAATATAGGCAGTTTCTGACCTCTTACAAGCGTATTAAGACCGTCAATCGCCGAAACGCCCGTCTGGATAAATTCCTGCGGATAATTTCTTGCCGCAGGGTTCATAGGCGTTCCGTTAATATCAAGACGTTTTTCGGGGATAAGCGCAGGGCCTCCGTCAATCGGATTTCCCAGGCCGTCAAAAACCCTTGAAAGCATATCGGGAGATACGGGAAGCTCCATTGACCTGCCCAAAAATCTCACCTTTGATTCGGCAAGGTTAATACCTGCGGCTGATTCAAAGAGCTGAACAAGAGCGTTGCTTCCGTTTACCTCAAGAACCTTACAGCGACGTGTTTCGCCGCTTGGAAGCTCAATTTCGCCGAGCTCGTCATACTTGACGCCCTCAACATCGCTTATCATCATAAGAGGACCTGCAACCTCTCTTATCGTGCGGTATTCCTTAGGCATCAGTCATCACTCCTTTTGAGCACATCTGCAATCTCGCTGTCAAGCTGTGCCTCTATTTCTTCAAATTCATCATTGATTTTTTCTTCCGCAACATATTTGAATCTTCCGATACGCTCTCTTACCGAAAGTCCCACAAGCATTTCAATATCGGCGCCGCTGTTAAGTCCCTCAAGCGCCTTGTCATAGTAGCTCAAAATCGCCCTCATCATAAGCACCTGCTTTTTAAGTGAAGTGTAGGTGTCTGTCGGGTCAAAAGCGTTTTGATGCAGATAGTCCTCTCTAATTGAGCGTGCCGACTCAAGTTTTAGTCTGTCGGGAGCGGAGAGAGCGTCCATACCTACAAGGTTTACAATTTCCTGAAGCTCTGACTCGTCCTGAAGCAAAGACATAAGTCTTGTCCTAAGCTCTGCAAAGTCGGGAGCCGCGTTCTCTGCGTACCAGTCCTTTAGCTGGTCTGTGTAGAGCGAATAGCTTGTCAGCCAGTTTATAGCGGGGAAGTGGCGTTTGTACGCAAGGTTTGCGTCAAGTCCCCAGAACACCTTGACGATTCGCAAAGTTGCCTGCGAAACAGGTTCCGAAATGTCGCCGCCCGGAGGGGACACCGCGCCGATTACCGACAGCGCTCCCTCAGTGTCACCGCTTCCGTTTACGATTACTCGTCCTGCTCTCTCATAAAACTGTGCAAGACGGCTTCCGAGGTATGCGGGGTAGCCTTCTTCACCGGGCATTTCTTCAAGTCTGCCCGACATTTCACGCAGAGCCTCTGCCCAGCGTGAGGTTGAATCCGCCATAAGCGCAACCGTGTATCCCATATCACGGAAATACTCCGCTATTGTAATACCCGTATAAATTGACGCTTCTCTTGCCGCAACAGGCATATCCGATGTGTTTGCAATAAGCACGGTTCTTTCCATAAGAGAGTTGCCTGTTCTCGGGTCTTTGAGTTCGGGAAATTCGTTTAAAACATCGGTCATTTCGTTTCCGCGTTCACCGCAGCCGATATAAACAATAATATCCGCCGCCGCCCACTTCGCAAGCTGGTGCTGAACAACTGTTTTGCCTGAGCCGAACGGACCGGGAACAGCCGCTACGCCGCCTTTTGCGAGGGGGAAGAGCGTGTCAATCGGTCTTTGACCCGTAGTAAGCAGAATATCGGGGGACAGCTTTCTTTTGTACGGTCTGCCGACTCTGACAGGCCAAGAGGAAAACATCTTGATTTCTTTGCTGTCATTGCCGCTTTTTATTACGGCAACAATCTCGTCAATAGTGAAGTCGCCCTCTTTTATGTTTTCAACTACACCCTCTGTTTTATTGGGTACAAGTATCTTGTGCAAAACGGCGTTTGTTTCCTGAACGGTTCCGAGCACATCGCCCGAACAAACGCTGTCGCCGATTTTTGCGGCGGGAGTAAAATGCCATTTCCTGTTATGGTCAAGAGCAGGAACATCAACACCTCGTGTAAGATTAGTGCCCGCTACTTTCATAATCTCATTTAAAGGACGCTGGATACCGTCGTAGATTGATCCTATAAGTCCCGGACCGAGTTCAACCGACAGAGGTGCGCCTGTTGACTCAACAACTTCTCCCGGACCGAGTCCCGAGGTTTCCTCATATACCTGGATAGACGCTTTGTCACCGTGCATTTCTATTATTTCGCCGATAAGCCGTTTGCTGCTTACTCTGACTACATCAAACATATTCGCGTCACGCATTCCGTCTGCAATTACCAGAGGACCTGCGACCTTTGTAATTATTCCTTGTTTCAAATTATACACCTCAATCGTTGAAGATTATATCAGAGCCGACCGCCTGTTCAACAAACGACGAAAGCCTCTTTATTCCCGTGCCCGAATTGCCCTTTACGCCGGGAATCGGAATAATTGCGGGAGTCAGTTTTTCTTCATAGCGGCTCCTTTCTTTTTCTACCGAATCAAAAATCTCTTCGGTAAGAAAAATAATGGCGTAGCTGCCGCTGTCTGCAATTTTACGGAGAATATGTCCGCAGTCATCATCGCTTTTGCAGGCATAAATATCTATTCCTACTGCGCTGAAACCCTTAATGCTCTCTCTGTCGCCGATAACGGCAATGTTTTTAGCCATAAAAATCACGCAACCTTTCTCTCATTGTATCTGCGTCGGTTTTGGTTCTCAAACCGCTTGCAATTATGTGGATTACCCTTTTTTCGTTTTCACATCCCAGGTAATATCCCAAAATCGGCTGAGCACCCTCGCTTGAGCGTTTGCAGTTTTCCTTTGCAATATTGATCAGCTTGTTGTCAACAAATCGTTCAAATGCCGACGGAGATTTTTTGTATTCGTCAATCGCATTTTTGCATCCGTATTCGCTGTACTTTGAAAGCTCATCAACAAGCGAATCATTGCCTTTTAATGCGGCGGAAATTACAGAGCTTTTTCTGAAATCGTCAACATCGCACAGAGCTTTCAGAAGATAATCCATACTTGTGCCCGTGCGTGAGCTGCGAAGCGCGATTTTAATATTGCTGTAAAAAACATATGTCTTAAAATATTCTCTTAAAAAATGTGAATCCGATTTTTCCGCCGATTCCAGCATTTTTTCCATAACTGCCTTGTCAATGACGGCGTCGCTTATTCTTGCATCACCCGTGTGTGCAAGAAGCTCGTACGCTTTGTCGGCGGCGTCTGACAGCCACTCGGGCAGTAAAGAGAATTTTCTTTTTTCAACTGCCTCTTTGAGCGCTTCATCGCTTATTGTGCAGGGAGTCAAAATAAGCTCTTTGTAATCCGTATCGGACATTATCCCTTTCAGCACAACCTTTAAATTATGAACATCGTTCTGATAAAAAAACGGAGCAAAAATATTAAAGTCTGGAGCAATGCTTTTTAAATATTCCCACATAGCTTTTGTGTGACTGTCAAGAATTTCGTCCACGGTTTTGCCGTCGCCGTATCCTTTGTCGGATAAAAGCTCTGCAAGCTCGTTTTCGCTTTTACAGCTGAGAAGTCTCTCAACATCGGCGCTTGAAAAGAGCGATACTTCCTTTGCCCTCACGGAGCCTATGGAAAATTCATATGATAATGCCATTGAATTCCTCCTTACTCCGAAAACAACCCGCGGTTAATCAAATCCTCGAGTTCATCGCTTTTTTCGCTTATAAGTGCGGCAAAGTCCATATTTTCTTCAATGTCGCCGCTTTTGAGTATAAAGCCGCCCGAAATATCTGCCGCCGTTTTGCAAACGACTGCGTTTAATCCGGACTTTGAAAGCTTTTCTTCAAAATCAGACGGAAGCCGCGCAATATCCTTTGAATTTAAAAGTATCTCACCGTTATTACCGCCGAGTTTAGAAGCAAGTCTGTAAATTATTTCAAAATATTCCCCGTCATCAAGCCCCAAAAGATAATCAAGAAGCTTTGAAACGGTAATGTCGATTTCACAGCGTCTTTTTTTGAGCAGAGCGTTTCTGATTTCAAGCTCGGCTCTGCTTTTTGACGACGCGTTTATCTGTTTTACTTTCAGTTCGGCTTTTTTTGCAATCTCGAGGGCTGCTTTTTCAGCCTGCAATTTGCTTTCCGAAAAAATCTGCTCACAGACCTTTTCGGCGTCGGCGTCTATTTTTTTTATGCTTTCGTCGCAGTCTGACTTAATACGGTCAAGAATTACATCTCTGCCGCTCATACAGACCCCACCTTTCTTTAAAAATTATCAGATCTCAAGTCCCGGCACCGAGATAACTACGAGAAGTGAAACAATGAAAGAAAGAAGAGCATAGATTTCAACCAGCGTAACCGAAACCATTGCCTTTGAGAAGTTTTTATCGTCCTTGGCACTCATCGCAATACCCGAAACAGCCGCTCTGCCCTGCGCAAAGCCCGAAACCATACCGCCTATTCCGATAGCAAGAGAAGCGCCGAGGTATGCAAGACCCTGTCCCAAAGTAGGCATATCTCCTCCGAGAACACCGCAGTTTACAAGAATAAGAAATCCTACGATAAAGCCGTAAAGTCCCTGTGTACCGGGAAGAAGCGTAAGCACGAGCATTTTACCGAACTTTGACGAGTCCTCGGATAAAACTCCCATAGAAGCCTGAGCGGCGCCGCCTACGCCCTTTGCCGAGCCGAAGCCCGCGAGTGCGGTTGCTATTGAAGCACCTACAAGTGCAAAAAACATTCCATTCATTTTAATTTGTCCTCCTGAATTTTAATATATTTGCTTTTTAACGAAAACGGTTCAAACTCCTGTCCGCCGCCCTCATAAAATTTACTGAACATTTCTACATACTGCAATCTCATTGTGTGAACATATGAGCCGAGCGCATTAAGACCGATGTTAATTGCGTGCCCTATAATGAGAATAACCACCATAATAATCGTGCCGACAACTCCCGTGCCGAACATCGTGGCAAGCATATTGAACACCTGTGCCATAACACCCGTTGTAAGCCCCAAAGCAAGAAGTCTTGAGTAGCTTAACAAATCGCTGATGTAGCTTGTTATGTCATAAAGAGAAGCAAGTCCTCCGATTACCTTGCCAAAGCCCTTTTTGTGCCTGCCCTGCGTCAGTACAAGACCCAACGCACAAGCTATGGCAATTACCGCTCCCGCATAAAGCAGAACATTTGACATAAACATTCCCGCCGCAAGCACGGCGATTCCTATCAAGAGCAGCATCCAAAGTCCCGTATCAAAAAACGCTCCGCCGTAGTCCTTTTGTTTAAGGCATATATAGAATTTGCACCCCATACCGACCAATATGTGAACAAGACCGAAGGCTATGGAAATAACCATAAGCGTTAAGGCGTCTTTCTGCGGGTCAATGGTAGGCCACGGAAGAAGCTGAGCCATTGTAATGTCAGCGCCTGTAAAATGGTTGTACAAAACCGCGGGAGCATCGCCGAAAATACTTCCGAACACAAGCCCCCACAAAAATGTCGAGATACCGCAGTACTGAAACAGCTTTAAATTGTTTCTCATTTGCGTATCGGGCTTAAACACCTTTAGGACTACTCCTATTGCAACCGTCATCAAAAGTCCGTAACCTGCGTCGGAAAACATCATTCCGAAAAAGAAATAAAAGAAGAACGCAAGCAGCGGCGTCGGGTCAATATCAGCGTGAGACGGGGGAGAATACATATTTACAATGCCCTGTGCAGGCTGTGCAAATCTGTTGTTTTTGAGCTTTACGGGGGCGTCGTCATTTGCGTCTGCAAAATCAATGTGACAAACCGAAACCCTGCTGCAAAGTTTTTCAAGCTTTTGACAGTCCTCTTCGGGTATATATCCGTAAATCACAAATGTGTGCTTTGAGTGTTCAAGCTCTCCTATAACACGGTACTTGTCCGCCCGTATTCTGAAATAATCCTGAGTATCGCAAATATCGCCGCGCCTGTCTGCAAACGATAAAATTTCTTCCCGTGCTTTTTGAGTTTCCTCATAAAGCTGTTCTCTCTTTTTTATAAGACGCTCCGATTTTTCCTTGGGAGTGTGACTTGTAGGGCTCATGGGCTTTGCAAAGCCTATGTTTCTCAGCACATCCTCCGCCATGGTTTTTTGGCTTATGGGAGTAAATATTACCGCGCAGGTTATGCTTGGTTCCGAATGTTCTATTTCAAATTCAAACTCAAGTTTTGGATTTTGAGCGGCAATTTCCTGCGAAAGCGACTTTTCGTCGTAATATTTAGGAAAAGTACCGATAAACACCGCGGTGGATTTTGTATCTGCCGTATTAAGCGGAATGTCAAGATTTTGCCACACCTCAAGCTGTGCAAGAGAGGTGCCGATTCTTATCTGTTCGGCGGCATTGTCGGCGCATTTTTTGCTTAACTCCGTTATCCTTGAACATACGCTGATTACATCGCCAGCCTTTGAAGCAATAACCCCGATTTCGTCGGGGTCGATTTCACGCCGCCCCGAAAACGAAGAAAACATACCCTTTTTTTCGGGAGCAATATCGTCAAGCACCTTGAGCGCCTGCTCTGTGAGAGCAACATTTCGCTCAAAAACCTGCGTCTGCGAGGTTAAATCAACTTTTGAAAAACCGTCGTCACATTTATCGTTTTTCTTAATTTGAACAAGAGAGCTGTCCTGCAAATGCTCGAGAAGCCGTTTTCGATCTTCCCTCAGGGCGATAATCCTAACGGTTTTCATTTTTAGTTTTGCCAATTTTATATCACCACACTTTTGCGTTTGCTTTTATCAGCCGATCAGAAAATCAACTGCGTTTTTAATAACTTTTGTGCGATTTTTTTCTGCTGTCTGAGAAATTCGAGAGCATTTTTCGTCTGCAAGTGCCGCTGCGGCTTTCAGCTCAATTGCCGCGTCCGAATTTGCTTTGTCAAAAGCCTTTTGGGCGTTATCCTGAGCATTCGCAACAGCAGCTTCAATCATTTTTTGAGCCTGTTTTTTTGCGTCGGTTATTTTCATGTCGGCTCTTGATTTTGCGTCCGATACACGAAGTTTGCACTCGTTTTCCGCTTCCAAAACAGCGTTGAGCATGTCCTTTGCCATAATAATTCTCCTTGTTTATAAAAGGGTTTATATCAGAAAAATAAAATTCTTTTAAATCCGCATAAACTTACAAGTTTAAATTAATGTTTAATGTACTTTAATTACAAATATATCATACTAATAGTGAAAAATCAATTATTATTTAACAAAACAGCCTGAATAATTGGTTAAATTATACCTTATATCACAAATAAACCTACAAATATTACATTGTTCTGCAAAATATTATCAGTAAAAGATAAAAATACGATATACTTACTAATCCACGTCGTAGTCGTATAAATATTATTTTATAATTTTTTCTTATAAATATTAAAAAAACGTATAATTTGTTGCAAATAAAATTTAATTTTGTTATCCTATTATTAATTCATAAAAAGGCAGATGTTAAACTATGGCAGAATTCAAGACAAATGTAATGAGGATACTTGATAAAGAGGGGATAGAGTATATCTCACACGAATATCCGCACGGCAAGGACGCCGTTGACGGCGTAAGCGTTGCAAAGCTGCTCGGTCAAAACCCCGACTTTGTTTTTAAAACACTTGTTACAAAGGGCGCCAAAGATTATTATGTATTTGTAGTACCGGTAGCGTGTGAGCTTGATTTAAAAAAATGTGCAAAGAGCGTCGGAGAAAAGTCAGTGGAGATGATTCATGTAAAAGACATCAACAAGGTTACGGGGTATGTGCGCGGAGGATGCTCTCCGATTGGCATGAAAAAGCACTACAAGACAACCTACCATATCACAGCTCAGTCAAATGAGAGGATTATCGTAAGTGCGGGCAAAATAGGCTATCAAATCGACCTAAAGCCGAGTGAGCTTGTACGGCTGACAAACGGTCAGTATGCCGACATAGTAAAATCCGTATAAAACAAAATATTTTCAGACAACAAGAAAAGCGAACGGAAAATACCGTTCGCTTTTTGAATGTTTAAACAAATTTTACCGCAGTTCCGTACGCCAGAATCTCTGCCGCCTGCTGCATAATTGACGCAGTAGTGTACCTTACGCCCACAACGGCGTCAGCACCCATCGCCTGTGCCTGAGCAATCATTCGCTGTGTGGCAAGATCTCTTGCTTTTGTCATCATTTCGGTGTAGGCCTTCAGCTCGCCGCCTACCATGGTTTTAAAACTCTGCCCGATGTCGCTGAACATATTTTTGGACTGAATTGTGTTACCCGTAACAAGTCCCAAAGTAGCACAGTTTCTTCCGGTAATCGTTTCTGTTGTTGCTAAAATCATACTTTTGCCTCCTAACAGCTATGATGAATTATTCTACAATATATTTTTCTATTCGTCAATAGGTGACAAATCACTTTCTTCCACGATTCTTGGATTCTTTTTGTTAAACGCATCATAAATTGCGGGAATTATATAAAGCGTCATAAAGGTTGCATAGGTAAGGCCGCCGATACATACTATCGCAAGCGGCTGCATCATCTCTGCTCCCGTTCCTATTCCCAAAGCCATAACAGACAAGCCGAGAATTGTTGTAAGAGCGGTTATTAAAATCGGCCTCATTCGTGTTTTTCCCGCTTCCACAATAGCCTCAACACGCTCTTTGCCCGCAGTTCTAAGCTGATTTATGCAGTCAATAAGGACTATACCGTTGTTTACTATAATTCCGCACAGCATAATAAATCCGACAAGCGAAACAACGCTTACATCAAAGCCTGTAATAATAAGCGCGAGGAATCCTCCCGTAAACGCAAGGGGAATGGTAAACATAATAATAAACGGAGATTTAAGGCTCTGGAACTGCGCCACCATAATAAGATATATAAGCACAATTCCGAGCAAAAGCATCAGCATAAGCTGTGAGATTGACTCCATAGTGGATTCGTTGCTGCCGGTAAATTCTATTGAGCATCCGTTTGGCAGATTATAATTTTCAAATAAATCCTGAGCCTTGTCTGAAACCTCGGTAAGGGTGTGACCCTCTTTGACGGTACCGCTTATTACAAGATAGCGTTTTTGATCCTGACGTGCAATAACATCAAGTGTTTCTGAATCTGAAATATCTGCCACCGAAGACAGGGAGGTAGTTTTGCTTTTTCCCTCATTATCCGTATAGCTAATGCTTATTTCTCCTATCTTGTCATAAGAAATCTTTTGCGCTTCATCTCTAACTATTACAACGTTAATATCGCTGCCGCCGTCGCTTGTAAGTGTAGTAGATGTCTTTTCATCCGAAATTGCAGAAGCCACCTGTTGATATACCTGAGCAACCGTAAGTCCCTTTTGGGCAGCCTTTTGTTTGTCAACGCTGACCTTTATTTCAGGCGAAGTAGCGCCTATTCCGTTGTCGACCGTTTCTATTCCGTCTACGCCCTCAAGTTTTTTTGCCATATCTTCGGCTGTTTTCTTTAACACATCAAGCTCATCTCCGTAGAGGGTGATCTGAACGCTTCCGTCTCCGAGCAAAGTTGTCATAGAGCCCGAAGAGCCTCCGCTTACGCTTACCTCGCCGTCAACTTTTTCAAGGTCGGAACTCAGGCTTTTGCAGATTTCATCGCTGCTTTTTGTGTATTCGCTTTTAAGTACGCCGTAGGCGGTTACGGAACCTGTTTCGGCAGATGAGTCCGAAGCGGAGAGTCCCATAAGCGATGTTGCGCCTCCCGTCATAACTCCTATCGTTTCAAACTGATCATATTTTCCGAGAACTTCGTTTACCTGTTCTGCGGCGCTTATCGTTTCCTCCAAAGTGGCGTTATCGTCAAGCGTTACAGAAATTTGAATTTCCGTGCTGCTCATATCCGGCATAAAGCTAAAGCCTCTTGCAAGCGCGCCGAATACGCTTGCAAACAAAAGCACAATTACCGCAGTAACAGAGATTACCTTGTGTCTTAATACAAAGCGCAGCGATTTTTCATATCCTTTTATAATTCTGCTGCTTTCGGGATCTTTTTGCGGCTTGATTTTTCGCAGCATTCTCTGACCCATAGCGGGAACAAGCGTAAGTGCGACAATCAGGCTTGCTATAAGCGAATACGCAATCGTAAGAGCCATATCAACAAAAATCTGCCTTGTAATTCCCTCTACAAAGACAATCGGCAGGAACACGCAGATAGTCGTAAGAGTTGAAGATGTGATAGCGGCGGCAACCTGTTTTGCTCCGTAAAGAGAAGCCCTGATTGCGGAATACCCGAGTCCGCGCAGACGGTATATATTTTCAATTACAACAACCGAGTTGTCTACAAGCATTCCTACTCCGATTGCCAGTCCCGACATAGACAGCATATTCAAGGTTACATTGCTGAAATACATAAGCACCATAGCGAAAATAACGCTAATCGGTATCGAGCAGGCGACAATAGCCGTAGGTTTTATATCACGCAGGAATAAAAGAAGAATTATAATTGATAATACAGCGCCCATCAAAAGATTTTGAAGAACGCTGTTTATTACAACAGCGATGTAGTCTCCCTGACTGTACAGCGTTGTAAAGTGAAGCCCCTTTGTTTCATTGCTCAGGCTGTCAAGCATTTCGTTTATGTTGTCGCAAACGGTAGATGTGGCTATATCGCTTTGCTTTGAAAAGCTCAATACAACGCCCTGATTTCCGTTGATTTTCGCGTAAATATCGTCTGAGTTATCGCTCATAAACACATCGGCAACATCTTTCAGCGTCACAACGCCTATTCCGTCTATCTTTGTATCGAAAAGGGCAAGGTCTTTCAGGCTTTGTTCGTTTTTTACTTTGTCGCCGACACGCACCATATATTTGTTGTTGTCGTCATCGGTAACATAGCCTGCGGGCATAGAAAAATTCTGCGCCGTCAAAATGCTTGACACGGTATCAAGCGTTACCGTATTGCTTGCGTCCGCCTTGTCTTTTGCCTCATCTTTTTGTTTTTTGAGGGTATCTATCGAAGTTTCCATTTCAGACTTTGCGGAATTAAGCTGGGTTATTGCCGAATTAACCTCGCTCTGTTTTGATGTAAGCGTTATAAGCGCAGAGGACATCTTAAAATCAGAACTTGACTGTTGTTTTGAAATTGTCGCAAGCGCCGAGTCAACCGTTACGGATTTGTCATCAAGTCCGTTTATTGCAATGTCGAGCTGTGATATTCCGTCGTTAATCAAAGAAATTTTATCGCTTATTTGATTTAAAAATGAATCGAGGTTTGCCGTGTCCGTTCCAAACTGATTGAGAGTACCGTCAAGCTGTGTAATGGAACTGTCTACTGATAAAAGGGAGTCATCTGCTGATTTAATAGCAGACGGCAAATCTTCTTTTGCAATGTTGTAAGACTGCAATTTTTTGTCAATTTCATCAAGCTGAGTTTTAAGCTGATTGTATTCGCCGCTTTCGGGATCAAGTCCGTCAAGCCTTGTGATAATATTGTTATAATCACTTAAAACGGGGGAAAGCTCTGAAATCAGCGCATTTAATTCGTCTTTTTGCGACAAAAGCCCCGTGTAGGACGATTTTATTGTCAACAGCGCCTTATAGGCTGTTTCAAGAGTTTGTTTTGTTTGGGTAAGCGATGCTTTTTGGTCAAGAAGCTGCATTTTTGCCGACAAAAGCTGTGTCTTTCCGCTTTCGGTCTCTTTATGAGCTTGTTCAAGCTGTACTGCAACGGCGTCCTGCTGAGCGTTGATTTGCTCAATCGAATCAGTAATCGTTTGTTTGCCGCTCTCCGCCTTGCTTATATTATCATCAATTTCCTTTTTTGCCTGTTCGAGTTTTTCCTCTGCGTCTGCAAACTGCTCATCGAGTGCCAAGGAGATTTTTTCGTTTAACTCGTCAATCTTTTTTTGAGAAATAACGACCTGTTCCTCTTCCGTTACGATTCCTTTGTCGGAAACCGAGGCTACTCCGTCAATCCCCTCAAGCTTGTTTAAAAGATCTTCGCTTACATAATCGGAAAGCTCGATTCTTTCCATTTCGTCATGTTCAACCGCAACCATTGCGACAGGCAGCATGTTGGGGTTGACCTTTATAAGATAGGGAGTACCTACTCCGTCAGGCCATGAATCCGAAACAGTATCAAGGCTTGAGCGCATATCAACCGTTGCTGTATCCATATTTGTGCCGTCCTCAAACTCTATTATGAGCATTGAGTAATTTTCGGCTGAGCTTGACGTAATTGTTTTTACACCGTCAATAGTGTATATGGATTGTTCAAGCGGTTTTGTTACCGTAGACTCAACCGTTTCCGGAGTTTGGCCTCCGTAGCTTGTCATAATCATTGCGTATGGAAAATCCATATTCGGCAAAAGGTCGGGGGTCATTTTAAAATACGACACAATTCCCAAAACCATAACGATGATAACACATACGAAAACGGTCATCGGTTTTTTTACACTGAATTTTGATAGCATTATATATAGCTCCTATAAATATATTTATGAAGTTTTTCGGACAAAACCATTCTAAATTAAATCTGCATTTTCCGCATAGTTTCTTGACGCCGCCTCTGCAAGTGCGATAAAAATAATAAACAGCGGGGTTGTAATAGGCTGAGCAATATTTACAACAGCCTGAACCGAATAGCATATAACAGCTGAAGCGCAGACAATCGAAAACGGATTGTACAATGATTTTTTAACAGCTGTCGTTATCGTTCCCGCAATAATTGCAGCATAAGAGGCAAGACCTGTTATTCCTACTGTGATAAGATAGTTTATGTATTCGTTATGAGCCGCATTCGTAGAGGAATCGCCGTAATTGCGCAGCTCAGCAAAATACGGTCTGAACGGATAGAAAAATGTGTCGGGACCTGTTCCGAACAACTTGTCAAATAAATTAAAATCCTTAAAAATATCAAATGATTTTATCCACATAAAGCCCCTGTGAGTTCCCCATTTTTCGTTAAATCTCAAAACGGTTTCAAGTCCGCCGAGGTCTGTTTGAGTATCAAAAGCACTAAAGTAAATCACAACCGCCGCTATTGACAGAGCCAATAGCACAAACAGCGCTCCGAGTGTTATCGGAACAGCTTTTGAAAGCGTTAAACCGGGATTTGTTATGTCGATAAAGTACAAAACAGCCGTAATAACAGCCGCACCCACGAGCAAAAGGTAACCGATATTTGACTCTACAAAAATTTTTTGAAACTCATCAAATCCTTTTGTCTTAAGGCCGAAAGACGAGGTCATAAGCATAGAAAAGAAATAGAGCAGCTTTGATGCGGCAAGCATTACGGTAATACAAAGGAAATACCTTTTAAGCCTGTAAATTTTTCTTGAGTACCACACAAGCATTACGGCAATG
Organism: uncultured Ruminococcus sp.; assembly: GCA_944415425.1. GTDB lineage: Bacteria > Bacillota > Clostridia > Oscillospirales > Acutalibacteraceae > Ruminococcoides. Next base: position 35,058 of record CALYBP010000013.1, read on the forward strand.
AAAACGCCTATTCCCAAAATACCCGAATCACTATCGGCGGTCATCAGCGCAGTAAAGCCGAGTGCCGAGGCCGCAAGGTAGATTATTCTGAACACCGTATTTTTTGTATGAACCGACATTGTTACCGTGACGGGCAGCATAACGCAAATGAAGCTTGACAACAGATTTTTGTTTCCTATGGTAGATGTGAAATTTTCAATATCGGCGGAAGAAAGCTGTGCGTACATTCCGAGTGGGTCTATATAATGAAAATTAAGCACGGAAAGCAGATAAACAACGGCTGAGCCTGCCGCAAGTGCTGCAAAAACATACTCCATATAGTAATAACAGCGTGTTATCACAAAATAAATTACCACATAAAAAATCATAAGAATAAGACCGTTGTTTCTTCCTTTCGGAGCACCGAATAATGCGTCGCTGGTGTAACTCGAAAAAGCCGTTGATATAATGCATACGGCAATAAACGCAAGTACGGCATAATCGGTAAAACTCAGCTTTCCTATGACTTTTTTAAATTCGCTTTCGGTATCGGACCGTTTTTCGGAATCAGAAAACGCAGAATAAAAAATCATAGCCGATACACCGATAATTATAACACCCGTAAGGGCAATAAATAAATAAAATTTGTCGTGCCGAATGTTAAAATAGGCGTTTGTCGCAAAAAGCGGAAACACCGTGAACATCAACATCAGATAGTAATTTACAAGTGCGTTTTTCGTGTTGTAACTGCGTTTAAGCTTTTTGCCGTCCTGCTGAATTTTAGCCATATTTTATGTTCATCTCCCTGTAAGTGTATTAAGGCGATTTTAGCTGTTGAGGTAAATTTAAAGCCATAAATAAAAAGCAAATAAAACAGCTTTGCAAATTCTAATTGTATGTGAAACCGCAAATAAAATAACAGCAGTTTTCTTTGGTATCACAAGTAAATATTTTATACTTGAAATTGATATATGTCAATTATAAAAGCGCAAACTTATACCTGAATATTTAATGAAAATCGAGTGTGAAATTTTAATACTTATGCGATTAAGATAAAAATATTTTATGATACGCCAACACTCTCAAACACATCACCGCGCTTGAATACACCTATAATAAAAATCGGCTCAAGGCATATAGCGTTGAGCCGACACAGCATAAAATATTATTTTGAATATTGATTAAATCTTGATAAAAACGCTTTTGTCCTCGGATTCTGAGGATTTCCGATAACCTGTTCCGGGGTGCCCTCCTCGGCAATAACGCCGTCAGCCATAAATATGATTTTATCCGCAACATCTCTTGCAAATTCAATCTCGTGCGTAACAACAATCATCGTGCTGTCCGAAGATTTAAGTCCTCTTATTACATTCAGCACCTCTCCCGTTAGTTCGGGGTCAAGAGCCGATGTCGGTTCGTCAAAGCAAAGCACATCCGGGTTGAGCGCAAGCGCCCTTGCTATTGCGACACGCTGCTGCTGTCCTCCGCTGAGGTTGCACGGATAAGAATCCTTTTTTTCGGATAATCCGACCTTTTGCAGCAGTTTTTCGGCGTTTGCGTTTATAAGCTCAAGTGCTTCTTTGTAGTTTTTAACTCCGCAAAAATCACCGCTGTTTTTAATTTGCTCTTTTGCAAGAAGTTTGGGCGCAAGCGTGATGTTTTCGATAACTTTATACTGCGGAAAAAGGTTAAACGACTGAAACACAAGACCGAAATGCAGTCTGTTTTTTCTGATTTCGGCGTCCGAAATTTTTGACTTCCTTGCGCAGTCAAGCAATACGCTTTGGTTTACCGTGATTTTTCCGTGCTGCGGATACTCAAGAAAGTTAAGGCATCTCAAAAGCGTGGTTTTGCCTGATCCCGAAGAGCCTATTATAGCCAAAACCTCGCCTTTTTCAAGCGAAAAGCTGATGTCTTTAAGAACCTGTGTTTTGCCAAAGCTTTTTTTGATATTTTCTACCTTTAACAATGACATAGCTGCGCCTCCTTAACCCTTGTAATAATCGAGCTTTTTCTCAATAAACGAGAACAGAAGCGTAAGTATTCCGCAAAACGCAAGGAAAAACAAAGCCGAGTAGAACAGGGGCCAAATAAGTCCCTCCATCGAAAAGTCCTTTGCGTTCATCAAAATTTCGGGAATCGCAATAACACTCGCAAGCGATGTGTCTTTAACAAGCGTTATGATTTCATTGCCGATAGGTGCGGTAATTCTCTTTATGACCTGCATAAGCACAACCTTAAAGAAAATCTGTGTTTTCTTCATACCCAGCACCTGACCTGCCTCGTACTGTCCTCTCGGGATAGACTCTATTCCTCCGCGGTAAATCTCCGAAAAGTATGCCGCATAGTTGATAACAAAAGCAATCAGAGCCGCCTGCATTCTCGGAAAGCTGAAGCTTCCGTTGGAAACAAGAGGAGGTATGTAAAATACCACAAAAAGCTGAAGCATCAAAGGTGTTCCTCTTATAATCCACACAAATGTTTTTGTAAGCCATTTAAGAGGTTTAAACTTTGTCATCGACCCCATCGACACAATAAGTCCGAGTGGCAGCGCAAGCAGGAGAGTTATCGCAAATATAAAGCAGTTTTCCCCAAAGCCCTTAAAAAGCTGCTGCGTGACATTTATAAATTGGTCCATTTTTTCAAATCCGTTTCGTTGTTCGCTTATAAAATTATTTTGCCTTTACAAGAAGCAAATCGGTAAGGTTGTATTTGTCTGCGATTTCCTCAAGCTTTCCGTCGTCTGCAACAGCCTGAATCGCCTCGTTTATTTTGCTGAGCGTTTCAGTATCGCTCTTTCTTACAGCGATTCCGTACTGCTCTTTTGCGAAGTCCTGACCCTCTACAACCTTGAGGTCTGCGTAATCAGTTCCGTTTGCTATTGTGCCGATTGACATTACATAGTCGATAATCGCAATATCGGCAGTGCCCGACTTAACCTCAAGCAAAGCCTTTGCCTGTGAATCCACCGAAACATAATTTGCTTCCTTAAAGAACTCGTTGCCTTTTGCGACATCTTCGCCGGCCGACTTCTTCTCGGCAACAACAGTTGCGCCCTTAACGGCTTCGGCAGACGTATACTTATCTGCGTTTTCGGCCTTTGTCACCATAACCTGCTTGTTTTCCATGTAGGGAGTGGAAATTCCCATGTTTTCTTTTCTTTCGTCGTTTATTGTAAGGCCGTTCCAAATACAGTCAATGGTTTTTGCGTTAAGCTCAACCTCTTTTGAATCCCAGTCGATTTTCTGGAAAGTAGCTTTAACGCCCAGCTCTTCGCAAACGCTCTGAGCAAACTCGGTTTCAAATCCCGTAAGCTCACCGTCGTCTCCCTTGTAGTTCATCGGCTCGAAATATGTAATACCGATAACAAGCTCGCCCTTGTTTTTGATGTAGTCCCAATCGCTTGCCTCAGTACCGCAGCCCGCAAGAGATACGGCAGCCATTGCAACAGTAAGAAATGCAGCCAATAGTTTTTTCATAAAAATTCCCCCATAGTTTTTAATATGATACATACATTATAACATTAACATATTAGCAAAGTAAAGTGTAATTTTTGTATAAAAATTACTTTGATTTAAAAATATTTTGATTTTTATTGCTTTATAATATTGCAGTATGTTAAAATTAAGATAATTATTATATATACAAGGGAGAGAGTGATTATATGAAAAAAATAATTTCTTTAATGCTTGCTCTTTTAATGGCGGCATCATTTACAGCCTGTTCAGGTCAAAGCAGTTCGTCAGACGCATCATCTCAGACTTCTCAAACCGAGCAGACAGCAACCGAGCCGCAAAAAGAAGAGCTCAAGTGGGTCGATTATGCTCAGTACAGCCTTGATGAAGATGTACCCGTAAAAAATGTTATCCTTATGATAGGCGACGGTATGGGCAAAAATTTAATTGAAGCGTCCGAAATTGTCAAGGGCGACAAGCTTGTTATGAGCGGTATGCCCTACAAAACCACGGTTACAACGTATTCGCAGTCGGTAACAGACGGGTACGAAACCTATACCGACAGCGCGGCAGCCGCAACCGCAATAAGCACGGGTGTAAAAACCTACAACGGAAACGTAGGACTTGACCCCGACGGAAACGAGCTTGAAACAATATGCGAGTACGCCCAGTCATATGATATGGAAACGGGACTTGTTGTCCGCCAGGTAGTAAGCCACGCAACTCCCGCAGGAATGGTAGCTCACAACAGCTCAAGGGACAATTATCCTCAAATACTTCGTGAGATGATAAAGTCAAATGTAAATGTTATGTTCGGCGGCGGCTCACAGTATTACCAGAATAAAAAGGTTCAGAATACAATAGATGAGTGCGGCTACAAGTATATTTCAAGCGGGGAAGAGCTTAATGCTCTCACAAAAGATGACGACAAGGTGCTCGGAATGTTTGCATATGACAATATGGGCGCTGCGGATATGTCGCCGTCCTTAAAGACGATGACTTCAAAGGCACTTGAAATGCTTGACAACGACAACGGATTTTTCCTTATGGTTGAGGGCAGCAATATTGATACATACGAACACGAAAGCGATATGAAATCAACTCTTGAGCAAATGCAGAGCTTTGATCAGACGGTTGACTATGTCCTGAGCTGGGCAGAGGACAACCCGGGAACGCTTGTTATTGTAACGGCAGACCACGAAACAGGCGGCTTGGAGCTAAAGGACGGTATTACGGCTGACGAAATTAACGACAGCTGCTTTACATCTGACGGAAAACACACAAACGCCGATGTTTGGCTTATGGCAAGCGGAGCACAGTCCGCACAGCTTTGCGAAAAAGACGTGATTGACAACACCGATATTGCAAAATATATGCGCAAAGTCATTGCCGACGCCCGTGATTAATTAAAATTGTTTTTTCTAAAAATTAAAGGGTATTGCCGCGGATTTATACGGCAATACCCTTTATTTTGCTTATTATTTGATTCGTATGAATTTACTGACCTTTTAAAACGGTTCTTAATTTAATTTTATAAAAGCCCGACAAGCTTTTTTTGTATCATAGTTGCGTCGGCAATATTTATATTACCGTCACGGTTTATATCGGCAATTTCTGTCTGAGCGCTTGAAAAATCCGTTATACCTGCAAGATAGCTCTGTGTTTTTGTCGCGTCAGTAATCGACAGAACCCCATCGCTGTTGACATCACCGTACAATTTGCCCTTTGCCACATTGATTTTTATTACATTGCTTTTTTGATAGCTGAATCGGTTGCAAGAGTCAACATAAACCTCGTAATAACCCTCAGGCAATCTTAACGAATACTCAGTCTGAGTTAAATTCCA
>CALYBP010000014.1 GCA_944415425.1 uncultured Ruminococcus sp.
AGTCTGGATTTCTTTTAAATTTTCGGAAAGTGTAAGATTTTGGAGCTTTGAGCAGCCTATAAACGCGCTGTCTTCAATAATTTCTACTCCGTTTCCCATATTAACGGTTTCAAGATTTTCACAAAACGCAAATGAGCCATACCCTATTTTTGTTATCGAATCCGGGATATTCACTTCTATCAGATTATCACTTAACTTATAACAATCACCGGCAATTTCTGTCACCTCAAGACCCTTGTATTCACCGGGAATATTGTAAACTGCCGCGCCTTCTCCCTCATAGACGGAGGCAACATACGACTTTTCATCATCGGCAAGGTACAACGAAAAATCATCATCACTCGATACCTTCAGACCTTGACTCTGCACTTCGCCTGTCTGTGATGAATTGTTTTCCGATGATTGAGGGGTTTGTGTGCTTTCGGAACATCCTGCAAGCGCACTCATTGCAACAGTTACGGCTAAAAGTGCCGCTGCACATTTTTTTATGTTTGTTTTTTTCATAATATGTCTCCTTATTATTCATTATCTTATCTTCGCCTAATATTTTACCATTTATATGCTAAGACTTCAACAAATATCTGTTATAATAAAAATTTAAAAATGACTGTTCCTGACATTATACATATGTTGTTCAATTTTAAAAAAACAGGAGTCAGTAAACCTCGACTGCCGGTCAAATCGTTAACAAAGTTGAGCGTCTTGACACACACTCGGGCGTAAAGGCGGAAATTATCAAACCTATTTTCCCTTTCGTTTTCGGTCCGCTCACTATAAAAAACTGCGGGCGTTTACACGCCCGCATTAAATTACATATATTGTTTGCAAATAGATATTAAAGGTATTTGAGTGATTTTTATTTACTACTTTGCGGACTTCTTCTTTTTAGCAATTACAAAAAGCACACCTGCAAAGGCAACTAAAGCCGCACCGCCGACTGTAAACATTGCTGTTCCCATTCCGCCTGTCTGCGGTACTGTGGGGCAATAGTTGGGAACCGGTGAATTATTAACAAGTGTATATCCCTTTGACTTGTCAATATTTACGGTAAATACTGTATCGTTTATTGTGTAACCCGAAGGAGCTGATGTTTCCTTTACATAGTAAGTTGAATCCGCATCAAACGCAAATGCTTTCGTGCTTCCCTCAAGGACAAAGTCAGCCTTTCCGTCTGTACCTGTTGTGGCAACTACTTTCTTTCCGTTAACGACAAGCTCGTTTTTGGCGGAAGAATCTGTGTATACAGTAAACACAGCGCCTGAAAGAGGAGCATTAGTGTTTCCGTCAACTTTTTCAACCTTTACGCCGTATGTGTATACATTTACGGTATTACCCGGTTCATAGTTCATTCCCGAGCTGTTGCCGTAATAAAGACCGTCGCTGTTGGGCATTGCGTTGGCAAACTTTGAAGCTGCTTCTGCGTTAAGATCGGCTGTGTATGTAACTTTCACAGTTTTTGCACTGTAAAACGCTGATCCGTTTAATACGGAATCAGTTAAAACAACCGCAAAAGTTGCAGTTTTGTCTGAAGCACCGTCATTGTAGCTGTAATTTTTTACAACGGTATAGTCGGTTCCGAGATTAAGTGTTGCAGTATCAAGCTTAACCACAATTGAAGTTTCATTAAGGGTAAGCGCGCTGTCCATTGTATCAACTATTGAATAAGCGGTGAGTTTATTTTCAACAGAGCCTGCTGTTGAAGCTGTCAGTGTGTATGTAACAGTCGTGTCATTATCACCTACGTTAACCTTGTCGGCAGTCTTTGTTACCTCTACGGGGCTTGTTGACACCTTTGACGCAAGGTTAACCGATGACTGATCTGTTGTTGAAACCCATGCTCCGTTTGAATAATAAGGAAGCGATACCAAAGAGTTTGTTACCTTTGTTACCTTGGCAGGCTTCTTTGTGCAGTAAATATAGTAAATACCGGCATCGGACAAAGAAACAGTCTTGTTTGTTTCACTGCTGCTGAATGAAATAGTGGCTGCGGCAGTTCCGAATTTTTCGGGGGTCTGAGAATAAATTGAATCGCAGGCATCTATAATTGTCTTTGACTTATCGGACGACTCTGCGGCATTAACAGGGATACTGTTCGACTTTAAAGACTCAATGAGAGTATACTCACCGGTTGTTTTGTTGAGATCGGCTATTTTAAAGAAGCTGAACTCATAATCGCCGATTTTATCCTCCTCGCTCTGAGTGTTGGGTGCGCAGACATATGTAGCTGTGTACGGGCCGTCGGGAGCCGCTGCGCTTACAGTGAACGGAATCATCATTGCGATGATCATTACGGCAAGAACAGCCGCAAAAATTTTTCTTGTTGTTTTCATGTGTTTTACTCCTTAATTTTAATATGTGTAATTTGTCGCTTGTTAAGACAAATTTTTTACCTTTGTTAGACTTAGCCGCGTTTATTGCGTATATAAGCTTTTTTCCTTTTTTGCTTTATTTTTTCACTTATCAGATAACCTGAAAGCGTAAGTAATCCGAGTCCCAGAAGTCCTAAACCCTTTAACAGGTACCAACCTATTCCCGTTCCGCTTGTTTTCGGAGAAACAAGCGGGAAATTGTCTACATCGTATTTCAGATGATAAACAGGCTTGCCGTCGCTTCCGGGTACAAAGCTGTATTTAATTTTATTACTTATAAAGTCATAATCTTCACTGCTTTGATCGTCATTTTCCTGTGCAAACGGTATTGTAAAATAGTGCATTTCGCTGTTTATGTTATAACCGTCCTTTGAAATTGTTTCAACAAAGCAGTACCATTGACGCTCAGATGTGTCATTATTATCCTGATTTACAAAAATATCAAGATTGCCAAATGTAGCTTTACCGTTTTGATCAACGGTTTTTGATTCAACAAGATTGCTGTCAGAGATTTCTCCGCCGTTTGAATCGGTTTTATAAAGGCTGAATTCAACGGAATCATTTATTGTATTTCCGCTTGGGTCTTTCTTTGTTATTTCAAGAGATCCCTTGTGGTAGTTGTTGAATACTATATCTTTTGCCTGTATAGCGTTTGTCTCACCTATTGCATCTGCCTCGTTGGAATAATACTCAGCCCTCGCAGTAATAGGAGCCGTACTTCTGTCAACCGTGACAACAACATAATAATTTGACAAATCGTATTCATATGTCGCGTCATTTTGGACAGCGGTTTCCGATATTTTGTAGTAATGTTTTTCAACAGGCGACTGAAGAGTTGACGGATCTATGTAGCTATACACAAGTGCGTCAAATTCAATATTCTTACCGCTGTTCGACTTTGTCTGTATTACATTGCTGTCTTTAAGAATGTTCCCGTCAAGCTCAAGTGAAATCAGGTTAAACTCGAATGTGTTAACATCAGGCGTCACCCCGTCAAGAAGCTTTGTCGCTTTTAACACGACAGACACAGACGACTTGTCGATTTTTGTATTTGTAAAAGTTATACTCTCTGCATTTGACCCCGAGTTGATTGTACCTGTAATTATACGGTTTGACGGTTGTGTTGTATAGTCGTTATCGGGCGACTCGGTTACTCTGTACTTTACTCCCGCCGGAATACTCTTAAACTCAGCCGTTTGTCCGCCTTTGAGCGTGAATTTTCCGTTTGCCGCAGTATAACTTGACCCGTTTATACTGTAAACAAGAGGATAACTTACATAGTTATCTGAACCGTCAAGCGACAGTTCTATCGTAAATTCAAAAGCAACATCATTAATTGCTGTTCCGTCGTTTTGTAAAGCCACCTTTGAAACATTCAAATCGTTGACCGCAGGCGTATTTACAAAATCCACCCTGTAATTAGCGGCGTGATTCTCGTTAACCTCGTTTTTGAACAAGAAGTTTGCGCTTGTTCCCGAGGCGTTGCTAATCTTTACTGTATCATTTTGAACATCTGTTACGGTATATTTTGATGTATATGTAAATATGCCATCCGATGTATCCTCAGATACTGTAAGGTAGTCACCGGAATCGGTTATGTTAGTAAACGACGCCGTATCACCGTCTTTCATAATGTATGATCCTGAAGCGTCGGATGTGCTCAACGTTTCGTCAGAGTTTTTGTCCGTATGTGTATATTCCTTACCCGAAAGAGGGGTATTGCCGTTATTTAACTCGCCGTTTGAAATGTTTGTAAACTTGAAATTGTCCGTTTGCGCCACCTCTGAGCGTATACCCTCGTTCACATTTGCCGTATCCACGGTTTTTGCAGCAGAAAGATAATTATCAACGGGACTAAACGAAAATTCAATTCTGAGGTTGGATTCAATCAGACCTCGTTCCATATAAAACATTTTTAGCGTATGAACTGTATTTCCCGTGCTGCCCGCCATAACATCCGAAAGAGAATATTCATTGGTAGCACTTGTTACGGAATTTGTATTGATACCCGTGGAATAGTTTGTCGTGTTGTCCTTGAAATTGAGTGTACACGATGCATCCTTATGGTCGCCACCGAGATCAACAACAAGCTTATCGTCAATAAATATCCACATATCGTCATCACCTGTGAATGTAAACTCAACAGGATCATTTGTTCCCTCAACGCATCCGTCGGCAGGAACCGTAAAATCGACCGTAAGAGCCATACCAAATCCGTAATTAAGGTCGTTTCTTACATCTCCTCCGGTGTGTGAACCCGTATTATTATTAAACGGGAAAAAACCATAACCGCTGCTTCCAGAGTTAAACCACTGCTTTCCGTCAAGAACGGACGTTGACGCATTTGATCCTCCGTAAACCATTGTAAGTGAATTGCTTGTTACTCCGTTTAAATTATTTGTGCTTGAACCTCTGTTAGCATTTGACAGATAAATGCTGTTTACGGGAGAAGAGTGTGTGGACTCTATGCTTGACTGATAGCTGTACTTTTTGCTTGTGCTGTCATATACAAAAGGCAGAGATGTACTTACCTTACGCCCGAGCATTGTGTTTGTGCCCGTATACTGCCGGCTTAAAAAGCTGTCGTTGAAAAAAGGAGCAGAAACAGTACCCGAATCATTGTTTTGCACGAGCTGAAGACTTCCGTCTGCACCGAGCTGATTTGAAACAATGCCCTGATATGAATACGCCCAGCTTGAAGGATCATTACAGCTTGCAAGCCAGGCTGTATCGTTTATATCAACATCAGTTTCAGAATCATACCAGACTGCCTTTGAGTTATTAGGAGCCGCATTATAATTGTAAAGAGAACTTTTTTGGTTGTTATACTCATTTTGACGGGCAGTCTCATTTTTATCGCCCGTGTTGAAGTTTCCGAAATACAAAGGATTTTTCACATTATTTGAGTTGTAATAATCACTCAAAATGCTGTTGTATTTAGAGAAAGGATACCAAGTTGCGCTGTTACCCGCAGTCATTACATTGCCCCAAACTCCGCTCTCAAGCTCTCTGTCATCCAGATAGTCATAAAGGGAACACGAAGCTTGATAGCTTGCAGCGCTGAAAGATGAATCCGTATCGGCTGTATACTCAAAATTATCTGTTGTATATTCTTCTGCCGAGGTATATTCGGACCATGCTCCGTTTCTATAAATCATACCGCTTTTTGACGGCAAATCGAGATCTCCTGTTTTTTGTCCGTCGTTTCCGGCGTTGAATATTATTTTGTCAGCACCGGTTGAAACAGAAATTTTATATATTTTTCCGCTTACCGAAAACATCTGCTGTCCCGGAAAATCCCCCGAATATTTCGTACCGTCAACAGAGGACCAAGAGTATGCCATTACGGTACTCCAATTTTGAGAATTTTCAAAGTAAACTTCAATGCTGCTGTCGGCGCTCACCGAAAAACCGCTTACGACGCCAACGGAAAAGATAATGATAAACGCAAGCAGTACGGACAAACTTTTTTGCACTGCCTTTACTCCGTTTCTGAAAAGCCTGCACATTCGGCTCAATTTCCTCCTTTTTAATAAAATTTAATTTATTATTCATTTATAATTACATACCGTTGTAAAAACCACAGCATAATATAAATGTAAATAAATGGATTTAATTTTGTGATATATTATATATTATTTTGCTGATTTTTTAAATTCGCAATATTACCAAATAACTATGTTGTTTTTTTATATTTTTATGTACTTTATTATTTTTGAAGAAGCAATATATTAATTTATTTAACACAATATATTTCATATTTAAAAATTATTAACTATTATATATCAATAATTTATAAATTCAAAAAACGATTGCTTTCTTTGAAGAGCTTATTTAATAAAGCAAAATTTTAAATCAAATATAAATACCTTATTAAATTTCATTGTATTATATTGTTTTATTAAAATAATACGGTTTACTGATTTTATTAATTAGCCCGTATGTTATGCGGTTGTTAAAAAATCTATTTTACTTTTTGGAATGAAATATTTGCAAGTTTTATTTTATGGCAAAGATTATAATTAAACTTAAATCGTTATTGATTCGTTTTTATATATTGCTGTACAGAAATATAAATCAATTTAATGTTCCACATTATCCTCCTTATTAAATCTAACATAACTAAAATTTGACAAAATTCTGTATAAAGATATACTTTGCATATATTTATACTGTTGAAACAAAAAAAGAAGGCACCTCTATGCCTTCTTTTTGTTTTATTCGACTCGCTCGCAAATAACATAGTATCTGTCAAAGCTGCCTGAGTTTTCGTCGCTTGAAATGCATGTGATAAGCGTCAACAAATCCATACCATCTTTAATAAAAACATCCTGGGATTCGTCAGTTTTACATATTTTTGTGTCAACAACTCGGTATTTAAGTAACTCCCAATAATTTCTGAAAAATACATCGTCACCGGTTTCTAAATTTCTGAGGTTATCAAAAAATATTCTTCCTATATAGCCCGTGTGTCCCGCAATGACTGCATTTGTGTTTGTTCCGCCGACAGGCAGCGATGTATATGTCATATGAGCGGCTCCGTAACTCATATTTAAGTTGCTTGCCCCCAAATACACGGGTAGTTTCATATCAATTTCAGGAGCGTAAACATATCCGTAAATCCCATTTATGATTCCATAATCTCTTAAATCAAGAGACGGTTCCTCATAATAGTATTCGTTTATAAGATGTGATGTTTGATTGTTTATTATACTTTCATTGTATTTAACGCTATCCCTGTACAGCCGTTCAAGATCAGCCTTAAACAACGCGGGGCTGTCTGACTGCCGGTGTCCGTCTTCATCAATGACATATCCGTCGGAATCTATGATTCCTTTTTTTAAAGCCTCATCGTATGTTATGTTATCAATAATATTTTGAGTCTGTTTCTCAAATTTGTCTGTTTCCGACTGAGCAATATTTTTTCCTATCAAATTGGATATTACGGGAAACATCAGCAAAAATATTCCGACAGCAAGTATTACAGACGCAGCTGAAATAAGTATTTTTCTTGCCAAAATCAACCAACCTCCGATTTTATGCTTAATCCTTATTTGCATCTTTTGCGATGTTTTTCTTTTTGGATTTTCTAAGCCTTATTATAACAACTGTTGCAACAGATACGACGAATAATATGATTATAGCAACTGCCTCAAAATAAGGAATTTTAAAACCTAAAATAAAGACTCCGCCGTCGGAAAAATCCGCCACGGTAGCTCCCGAAGATATGTACTCGGAATCATCGTAATCAACCCTCTCGCCTCTTACGAGGAGTCTGTGCGTATTAACACTATACGGAGTGCAGGTAAGCAAAGTTACATAATCTTTTCCGTTTACTATCCTTAGATAGTCCGTTTCCTCGGGTAGTATCACCTCTATGTTATTAACTCTATACTTTAATACCCTATCCAGAACATGTATATAAAAAATATCACCCGATTCCATATCGGTCAAATAATCAAAAAATGTTTTTCCCGGGTATGCGGTATGCGCTGAAATAACGCTGTGCGTGCTTTTTCCTCCTATCGGAAGCGATGTATTTCGAAGATGACCTGCTCCCTTTGACAATGTTTTGTCCGACGTACCGTGATATATAGGCAAATACACATTTATCTTAGGAATATCCACATATCCTATTAAACCGTTCCCGTCGACATTTAATGCGTTTTCATACCCAGCGCCGATTTTTTCATATGCGTTTTCGTCAAACGGGTCAGTGATGACAACATTATTTGTAAGACTTTCATTATATTTTTCAGCTATCTGAAGCATATTTAATGTTTCTTCAGACGACATCTGCTTTGTTTTTTGCGAGTAGTCCTGTATGTGACTTCTGCTTTCAAGATTGTTAATTACCGAACTTGCAATTGGATAAATCATTATTCCAACTCCCAATGCAAAAAGCAGGGTTATTGCGAAAAACACGAGTTTTCTCTTCATTTAAAAATTCCTCATTTTAACTGCATTAATTCTTTTAAAGTTGTAATCGACAGCATATCATTAGATTATCACAATTTATTGTATATTGTCAAGCACACAAAAATAGATAGACAGGATTGAAACTCCAAAGGGGAACATAATAAAAGTCAAAAGCGACAGTTAGAAAACTGTCGCTTCTGAATATGGTGATTGAATTGTTGTTGTCAATTTTACTGATACTTTTTTGAAAGGCTGTCAATCATATTTTGCCAGTCGTCATCGCAGGCATCATAGCGTTTTGCTGTTCTGAGTAATTCATATATAAGTTGATGACTGTTAACATAATCCGTCAAATCACATGCTATGCACGGAGTATTCTTTGACTTCGCAGCCAAGTCAAACAAAACTTCCTGCTCAGTCTTTGAAAGCAGAAACGTATTACATATTTTTAATAAAATATCGTATGAGGGCGCCGTACGGGTTCCGTTCTCTATGCTTGAAACATAGACCGGTGAAATACCTATTTTCTTAGAAAAAGCCCTAAGAGAAATTTGACGTTTTATCCGATTTTCTTTTATAAAAGCCCCAAAACTGTTCATAAGCGCCCTCATCTGAAAATTTGTTAAGGTTTACTTCTTCAACAATTTCTTTAAAGAAGCCGGTTCTTTTGTCTGACAAAAGCTGTGTAAGGAAGCTGTGCCGCAAGCAGCTTTTGCTGATTTAACTGCCATAGACTTAACAATTTTCTTTGTTATTGTCTTTGCTGATTTCATATTTTGTACCTCCTTTTTTCATAAATATATCAAACAGCATTGATACTTCTACTACACATAAAACAGGAAATACAATCAGCGGCTCAACTTTTCCGATTACAGTATTAACCAAAATAGCAAAAGCAGAAAATATCAAAACCATTATGATTGAAATTATTTTGAATTTTAGTCTGTCATCAGAATCAACCTTTTTGTTTTCATTTTCCACAGGTGCAAATAAAATCAAGACAATTAAAACAGATAACAGCATAAAACCGTAAATATAATATTTTGCAAAATTAAAACGATATATTATTAAGTCATTGAGAAAAACAGATACGACAAATGCCGCAATGTAAATTATATTGCATTTCAGGTAAGAGCGGGCGTGATATCCGCCGGAAAACGAACGAACGGCTATCAGGGTAACAACATAGACAACTGCTTCAAAAAATCTGCCGATAATCAAACCTAAACAGAAAATCAAAGCAGTACCTATCAAAGATGAAACAACCAGTTCGATACCGTAAGTATAAACTTCGAGGGGATAATCGCAATCATTGTCAAAAAAGTAAGACGCTGTTTTCTCACAAAATTTATGCAACATAGTGATGACCACCCATATATCTTTACTTAAAATATATCATCTTTCATCACTTTTTAAAGCATATGGGAAAATTCGACGATTTTCTGGGAAAAACGATATTTTATATATAATTTTATGTTATTTTAGGTATATATTATATATTATTTTGTTTTTGAATAGAGCAAAAAAAGACCTGATTTCGGTAAAAAACAGAAATCAGATCATAATTTTACTATTGTAAATCAACAAAGTACAATAATTAATTTTTATTTATTAAATATGGACATAATATCGTAGAAAGTATCATCTTCATCATCGGTCTTATCCTTTGTTGAAGCCGCAGACGAGTCCTCTTTTTTGTCAACAATTACTGATTCGCTCTGAAGCTTCTTTTTTGCAATCTGACCGTCAGCGTTGAAACCGGTAGCAATAACAGTAACGCTCATCTCATCCTGCATCTTGTCATCTATAACAGCACCCCAGATAATGTTTGCATCCTCAGATACCTTATCTTTAATCATTGTTGAAGCAGTATCTATATCATCGAGGCTAACATCAGCTGAAGCTGTAATATTGATAATAACACCCTTTGCACCGTCTATGGATGTTTCAAGCAACGGACTTGACACGGCCTTATCGGCTGCAACCGTTGCCTTATCCTTACCGGTAGCGCTGCCCATACCCATATGAGCATATCCTGCATCCTTCATTACAGCAGTAACATCGGCAAAGTCAAGGTTTACAAGACCGGGAAGTAAAATCAGGTCAGATATACTCTGAACACCCTGTCTTAATACATCATCAGCTATTTCAAACGCATTTTGGAGTGTAATGCTTGTATCGGAAACATATTTAAGTCTTTCGTTCGGCACGATAATAAGAGAGTCAACACACGCAGAAAGCTCGGCTATTCCCTGCTCGGCCTGTGTCATTCTTCTTTTGCCCTCAAACGCAAACGGCTTTGTAACAACGCCTACGGTGAGTATGCCCATATCCTTTGCAATTTTAGCCACAACTGGAGCTGCGCCTGTACCGGTTCCGCCGCCCATTCCGGCAGTAACGAAAACCATATCTGTATCTTTAAGAAGGGATGCAATTTCATCTTTGCTTTCTTCAGCAGCGCTCTGTCCGATTGCCGGCATTGAACCTGCGCCCTTGCCTCTTGTTAATTTTTCGCCTATCTGAACTTTCTGAGAAGCCTTTGAAAGTCTTAAAACATGCTCATCTGTATTTACGGCAATAAATTCAACATTCTTTACTTCCATTGCCACCATTCGGTTAACGGCGTTTCCGCCGCCTCCGCCTACACCTATAACCTTTATTTTAGGCATATACTCATTTTCCAATTCCAGTTCAAAAGCCATTTTACTCGTCCTCCTTGAATCTATTAAAAACAATTAAGCAATAAAACTCCATAATAGTAGATTGTATAATTTAATTTATATACTATCATACTTTTTAAAAAATATCAATGCTTTTCTGCATTTTTTATACTTTTTGCGGCAAAAATCATGGCATCTGTGCGATTATAAAATCCAATACTATTCTTCCGCAGGGTATTGTTGCTGATATTCGTTTTGATATTGGTTTTCATCAGAATATATATCCGTATAGCTGTCAGAATTTTCCGGAATTTCCTGATAATAATTCCCTTCTGTAACGGTTTGAGAGCTCTCACTCCACACATAACTATCGCTGTAAGCGTCTGTGGCAGATTGATACTCTTCATATGATTGACTTGTTTCTGTCTGTAATCCTGTCTGAGTGCTCGGCTGTGTACCTGTCTGTTCGGCCGGTACGGTAGTTGTCTGCTCCGTATCGGCAGGCTTAAATCTTGAGATTTTGTTCGTATTGCACGACGAAACATCCAGCACTCCTTCAACGGTTCCCGTTTTGTTCGGGTCAAGATTATTTTCTATTATTGTAACGGCAGTTCTTATTTTATAGTCAATATCTTCTGGAAGTCCGAGATTTATCGTGATTCTGTCGTCGTATACAAGCATTATATTTGCTGTATCAGTCACATCAAAAGCTGTTATATTTTTAACCTTATTCGCTTGAAGGCTGTCTGACACAGTCTTTAAAATTTCCGGTATATTTTCATCACTAAAAGAAACATACTCTCCTATTTTTGTGCTTTTAAGCTTTTCGCATTTTAAAAGAGGAAGCTTGTCCTTGTTTTCGGTCGTACTGTCAACTATTCGTCCCGATGCGCTTATTATCAAATATTCGCTTCCGTTTTGTATCACATAGGTTGGAACAGCATTTGTAATTTTTATGATTATAGTATCAGGGACCGAAAACGAAACATCGGCATTTTCAATATACGGAAGATTTTTAACTATGCTTTCACAATCGGCGCTCAGTGCTTCTATAAAAATATTTTGCTGATACTGTACGCCGCTGAAAGAGATTATCTGGTCGTCATAATAATATTCGTTTCCCTCAACCTCTATCTTTTCGGTTTTAAACAAAACCGTTAAACTCAAAATCAGACCCACAACCAACACAACTGCAAAAATCGCGCTGTAAACCGCCGCTCTTCTGAGCCTTATTTGCTTTTTGGTAAGCGGTTTTTTAGGTCTGTGTATTACCTCGGCTTCCTGGTTGTGAATTTCTTTAGCTCTCCTCTGCTGCCTTTGTCTGGCACCGTACTCATCTATATAATAGCCGTCGCTGAAATCGTGAGGTCTTAAGTTTCTTATCTTTTCTTCGCTCTCACGCATATACCTTTCTTCACGGCTGATATTCTCATAATTGGTTCGTCTTGAATTAACAGCCTCTTCTATTTTACTTGAGGACTGCTTTTTTCGCTGTGAAGAGGAGGTTTTTGCCCTTTTTTCCTGCTCTTTATGATACTTTTGAGCTTCTTTCGCGGCGATTTTTCTCTGCTTTGAAATCTGCTTCTTTTCTTTTTGTGTAAGCTCATTGTTATTATTCACAGGCAAATATCCCCCTTCCTATATTATTTTCTTTCATTGCTTTTATATTATTTTAAATATGTAATTTTGCAAGGGTATCCCGCGGCAAATTAAATCGCCGCAGAAACACCGTACGCAATTTATATTTTCTTTATATCAGCGCCAAGCTCTGATAAAGTAAGCTCAAAATTTTCATATCCTCTTTCAAGATACTTGACGCCGCCTATTTCCGTCTGACCGTCAGCACACAAACCCGCAACGACAAGCGACGCCGCTCCTCTTAAATCCGTAGCTTCAACATAAGTACCGTAAAGTGAGTTTACACCTTCCACAACCGCTACCTTACCGACAGTTTTTATGTTTGCGCCCATTCTCATCAACTCTCCCGTGTGTCTGTAACGGTTTTCAAAAATGTTTTCAACAAATACCGTTGTGCCGTCTGCAACGCAGGCAGCAGCAAGCAGAGGAGCCTGTGCGTCTGTGGGAAATCCGGGATACGGCATCGTTCGTATGGTTTTCATTGATTTAAGTTTTTCGGGAGCATTAAACTCAAGCTTACCGCTCCTGCATTTAATACTGCATCCCGCTTCCTCAAAAACAGGTATAACCGAAGCAAGATTACTGCAAATAACCCCGTCAAGAGTTATACTTGACCCCGTAACCGCTGCACACGACATCAATGTTGCAGCAACAATTCTGTCGGGGATAATAGAGTGATGAGACGCATTAAGGGAGGTTACACCCTCTATTACCATAACGCCCTCGCCCGCTCCGTAAATTTTCGCTCCGCATTTGTTTAAATACTCCGCAAGGTCGCATATTTCAGGCTCCCTTGCTGCATTTGTAACGGTAGTAGTTCCCTGAGCAAGACAAGCGGCAATCATTATTTCCTCGGTTGTACCGACACTCGGAAACGACAAGGTTATTTTTGCACCCCTTAACCCGTTCGGTGCGGCACAGTCAAGGTAACCATGCTTTTCCTTTATGACTGCGCCCATTTGTCTAAGCGCCTTTATGTGCATATCAATAGGTCTGAGTCCGATTTCGCACCCACCGGGAAAACTCATTCTTGCCTTTCCCGTGCGTGCGAGCACAGCCCCCAAAAAAACTATCGAGCTCCTTGTTTTTCTCATAAGTTCATCGGGAATATCGCATCTGTCAACGGTGTCGGCATCAACGATAACAGCGCCCGAGCTCCTGCTTACCTTGCAGCCCAAATAGCGAAGTATTCTTGCCGAAGCATCTACATCGGACAGCACAGGGCAGTTGTAAATAACATTTTCACCTTTTGTAAGTATTGTAGCGGCAAGCACAGGCAGCGCACTGTTTTTTGCTCCTTGAACATATGTTTCTCCGCTAAGCTTTTTGCGTCCTGTTACGAGCAGTTTTGACACAGTAACACCCTCTCAAAAAGAATACCCTTATATTCTATGAGAAAGTGCAGCTGATGTTACTTTGTTTATTACAGTGATGCAAGTGTCTTTTTAATTACGGAATATATCCTTTCGTTTGCGTCGGTTATTGCCATTTTTTTTGAATTCTCGCTTATTTTCTGCATTTTTTCGGGTGACGACAGCATTTTATCAACGGTTTCAATAAGCGTTGTTCCGTCAAGCTGCGACTCCTCGATTATTTCTGCAGCACCTGCGTTAACAAGCGCCATGGCATTATGATACTGATGATTTTCCGCAACGTTCGGAGAAGGTATCAAAATGGCCGGCTTACCCATCGCCTGAATTTCGCTTAAAGTAATCGCTCCCGCACGGCATATTACCAAGTCGGCAGCTGCCATACATACGGGCATATTGTCAATATAAGCTCTTATATCGAGATTACTGCATTTTGATATATCTGTTCCCTTCTCCTTCACCAAATCGGGGAACCAATCTCCGTATTTTCCGTATGCGTGGATATGCTGATACTTTCCGTCTTTTCCGCTGCGTGCAACAAGCTCTGCAACAGCCTCGTTTATTTTTCTTGCTCCGAGACTGCCTCCGAACGATAAAACAAGCGGGCGTTCGTCAATATTAAGCTCTTTTCTTGATTGGGCTTTGTCGGCGGTTAATATATCGCCCCTTACAGGATTTCCGGTAACTACAAAATCGCATTTTTCAAAATATTTTTTTGCCTGCGGCACGGCGAGCATTACTTTTTTTGCACTCTTTGCAAGCATCTTATTTGTAATGCCGGGATACGCATTCTGTTCGTGAATAAGGCAGGGCACTCCCATCTTTGCCGCGGTCCTTACGACAGGACCCGAAACATATCCGCCTGTACCTATGCATATATCGGGCTTAAACTCAGAGATTATCTTTTTCGCCTCATGCGAAGATGTAAAAGTTCTTGCAACGGTTTTAGCGTTCTCTATCATACTTTTGGGAGAAAAACTTCTTTTAAAACCGCTTATCGTAATAAATTTTATATCAAACCCCGCCTGTGTAACAAGTCGCTGTTCCATTCCTCCGCGGTTGCCCACAAAAAGGATTTGTGCGTCAGGCCTTTTTTCCTTTACATATCCGGCGATTGCAAGTGCGGGATTGATATGCCCCGCAGTACCTCCGCCCGCAAGTAAAATTTTCATATATTTACCTCCGAATAAGTTATTGTCGCTCGATATTTGCGGTTCTTGAAATTGAAAGCACTATTCCCATTTGAGCAAGCAACATTATAAGCGAGCTTCCGCCGTAGCTGAAAAACGGAAGGCTGATACCAGTATTGGGAAGCCAGTCTGTAATTACAAGAATATTGAGCACTACCTGAATACCTATCTGCGAGGTAAGTCCGATTCCCAAAAGCTTTCCGAATTTATCCTTTGCGCGAAGTGAAAGCGTAATACCTCGCCAAACAAGCAGTGCAAAAATAAGCAAAATGATTGTAGCTCCGATAAATCCAAGCTCTTCAACTACGATAGCAAATATAAAATCGTTTTGAGGCTCAGGCAAATACAAATACTTTTGACGCGACTGTCCGAGACCGAGTCCCCACAAGCCGCCTGAACCGATAGCATAAAGCGAGTTTCTCGTCTGCCATGTAGTCTGCCACATTTTCTCATCCGTATATATCAACGCTTGACCCCAGCCGTCCATTCGGCTCATAGCGTATGAAAGGCCGCCGGTTACCGCAAGAATGAGAACAAGCACGACCATCAGCGCAAAGCCTATGAACAAATACTTTGTTTTCATTCCTCCTATATACAGCATAAGCACAGTGAGTATAGCTATGATTACTATTCCCGAATAGTGAGGTTCCAAGAACAAAAGCATCGCTGTAGTGCCGAAAACTACCGCTCCGGGCAGTACGCTGTAACGGGCAAACTGCATTTTGTTATAGTATTTGCTTGCCCAGTGTGCAAAGAACAAAATCATCGCAAATTTAGCAATCTCTGACGGCTGAATGTTAAATCCTCCGAAAAGAGGTATCCAACGTTTTACTCCGCTGTCGCTCGGCAGAAAAAGCACAACCAAAAGCGTCAAATACGATATTGCAAGCACTATTGGAGCTATTCTGTGAAGCTTATTGTAATTAAAGAAAGACATAATGCACATAGCAAAAAGCCCTATTGCGATGAATATCAGCTGTCTTGTTAAGAAATAATAACTGTCTCCCTGTGTATAATACGAAAAAGCATAGCTTGCCGAAAACATCATTATTGTTCCTATCGTGAGCAAAATTAAAATAATTACACAAAACGGCAGGTCAATTCCCATTCCTATTGAAAAAATCTTTGTTTTTTTCATTTTACGCTGACGGGAGGGACGAACAAAAAACTTTTCCTGTTTAATTTTTTGCTCCGAATAATATTCGTCATCGTAAAATCTGTTTATATCGGCTTTAAGCATCATTCTATGATTTGGAGCCATACTGCTGTCCCCTCCTTTTAATATTTTCAAAACAATCAGTTTAAAATCAAAATATCTTAAACACCGAAATAAACAAGAGCAAAGGAAACGGCGCCGAATACTGCTGTCACTGCGCTGAACACGGCAACAATTTTTACCTCACTCCACCCGCACATTTCAAAATGATGATGTATCGGGCTCATCTTAAACAGTCTTTTTCCGTGCGTAAGCTTAAAGTAGCTCACCTGCAAAACAACGGAAAGCTCTTCTGCAATATAAACAATTCCTATCGGCAGTAAAAGTATGGGCATATTAATTGCAAACGCAAGCGCACACACAAGTCCGCCGAGAAAAAGTGAGCCGGTATCTCCCATAAAAACTTTAGCCGGGTGAAAGTTCCAAACAAGAAATCCAAGGCACGCTCCTGCGCTTGCAGCTCCCATTGCCGTAATGCCCAAGCAATTAAGCATACTTGAGATAAGCATAAACGCAACACAGGCGAAAAATGTTATTGAACCGTCAAGTCCGTCAACACCGTCCGTAAGGTTAACTGCGTTTACCATTCCCACAATTACAACAGTTGCAATGATATAGTAGAAAAATCCCAGATCAACTTCTCCGACAAATGGAATAACAGTTGATGTGGAGCATCCGGAAAACGCAAGCACAGCAATGTAAATTCCGGCTACAACAAACTGCAATACAAGCTTTTGCACAGCGGTAAGTCCTAAGTTCTGTTTTTTGACAACCTTTGTAAAATCGTCAATGAAGCCTATAAGTCCGTTTGCAAGTGCAAGACCGAGACCGGCAAATATCATCAACCCCTCTTTGGGAATATTTTCAAAATAGGTATTGATATAGTCGGCTCCCGTAAAAATATAGACAATCGTGCTTATAACCGTAACAACGGTTATGGCGGCAATAAACATCAAACCGCCCATAATGGGTGTTCCCTGCTTGTTTTTATGCCAACTCGGTCCGATGTCAAGAATTGTCTGGCCGAAGTGAAGCTTATGCAGATAAGGTATTAAAAATTTCCCTAGTACTGCGGATATAATAAATGCCGCAATTGCCGCACAAAAGGTCCATATTCCGTATATCATCATAATTATCTGTCCTTTCAGCCTTTCAGTGAATATTAAATATCACATTATGCCTTTTTATCATCAATCATTGAATGTTGCCGACGAAGAGAACGACACAGTTATAACAGTACCGGGACTCACCGTTGTTCCCGACGCTATATCCTGAGATGTGCTCACAACGCCCGTATCAGACGCTCCGGAAAAACTTACATTCAATCCGTATGCGCTCGCAACATTATTCACCTCCGACGGCGAATATCCCACAAGATTAGGAACCATTACGGTTTCGTTCCTGCTTGAGTCGTCTGTATACAACACTATATTTCCGCCCGTGGGAACTTTGGATGAAACCGAGGGAATCTGAGCGATAACCTTTTCGCCGTCTCCCTTTACCGTCGTTGTAAAGCCGTCTGCCTTTGCAGCCGCTTCAGCTTCGCTTACAGAAATTCCGGTATAATCCCCGGCTGAAACATCAACATATTCAAGCTCGCTTTCCGTATACTCCGTTTTAATATCGAGATACGGAAGAACCTCCGACATTATGTTTATAAAAACAGGGGATGCAACCTGAGAGCCGTAGTAAGCGTCTCCCGATGGCGTATCAAAAAATACGAGCATCGCAATCTGAGGATCATCAGCGGGAGCATAACCACAGAACGAAGCTATGTAGTCCTCGCTGAAATGACTTATTACTTTTGAACCGATTTTCTCCGATGTACCTGTTTTTCCGGCGATTTTATATCCTGCTACATAGCCGGCAGTAGCTCCTGCTGTTGCGGTGTTATATCCAAGTATCTCGTTCATCTTATCTGAGGTGGACTTTGATATAACCTGACGCTTTACAGTCTTTTCAACATTCTTTATTACATTGCCCTGCGAATCCGTAATTTTTGAGACAACATAAGGCTCCAGAACATATCCTCCGTTTGCAACAGCGGATACGGCCGTAACCATTTGAATAGGTGTTATCGCAAAGTTCTGACCGAACGATGCAACCGCCAAGTCAACTTCCGTCATTTCTCCGTCAGCCCAGAAGGTATCTTCCGCCTCGCCGGGGAGGTCAATTCCGGTCTTTTGGGAAAATCCAAAACCCTGATAATACTGATTAAACTTATTCATTCCGACAAGCTGACCGATTTGAATAAACGCAGGGTTACAGGAGTTGCATATTGCCTGAACAAAGTTTTGTGAACCGTGTCCTCCCAACTCATGACAATGGATAGTTTTATCGCTGACAGTCATAGAACCCGTGCAGTTAAATGAGGTATTGTCGCTTATTTTGCCTTCTTCAAGCGCCATAGAAGCCGTGCAGATTTTGAAAACAGAACCCGGCATATATGTATCCGTTATCGCTTTGTTACGCCACATAGCTGCAAGCGCCTCGTTTTCTGCCTGTAACTGCTCATCCTCCGGAAGCTTCTTAATTTCTTTTTTAGTTTCTTCCGGCAATGTAAACGGGTCGTTGAGGTCATAACCGCCTACGGTAACCATTGAAATAATAGCACCCGTATTTACATCCATAGCTATACAAACGCCTCTGTTAAGTACATTGTTATCAGCTATTCCCTGTTTCATATACTTTTCGCAGATAGACTGAACGGTCTCATCAATGGTTAGATATATATTGTTTCCGTCCTCAGCCTCAACGCTCTGTTCGTACTTAAAAGGCATATCGGTTCCCTGAGCATTTTTTGCTGTGATTATTCTTCCCGGAGTGCCGGACAAATAATCATCATACTGGTATTCCACGCCCTCAAGTCCCTGTTCTTCACTTCCGGTAAATCCGATTACGCAGGAAGCAAGGTCGTTTTGAGGATAATAGCGCTTATAATCGTCAAGAAGCTGAACGACGCTCCCGCAGTCGTATTCGTCTGAAAGCTCATCAATAAGCTCCAATACTTTGTCTCTTGCTTCAGCCTCTATCTTTCTCTTTACCACTACATAATAGCTTTCCTGAGTTGTCTTTTCGTACACATTATCATAGTCAAGCTCAAGAATTTCTGACAATCCCTTCGCCGCAGCCTCTCTTTGTTCATCGTTTTCAAAATATATAGGAGATAAAACGACCTGCCAAACCGAAGCGCTTTCCGCAAGGACCTTTCCGTTTGAGTCATATATTGTTCCGCGTTTTGCAGGTATCGTAGTGTCCTTCAGCTGTTGTGCGACCGCAGCCTCCTGGAGCGTACTGCCATCGACTATCGTAAGAAAACCGAGTCGCGCTATCGCAGCGCCGAAGCCTACTACCAATATCATTATAATCAAAACAGCGGTGCGCTGTCTTAAACGCTGATTCGGACCTTTTGCGGCTTTTTTTGAATTTTTGTGTATTTTACCGTTGTTTTCCAAGATTATGCTCCTTCCACCGCAAGTAAACAAATTGTTTGCTGCACTAAAACCTTTTCAGGGAGAACACACAGCCGTATATACCGAAAAAAGAGTCAAGACGCAGTCTTAACTCTCATTCTTTCATTATATATGTATTAACTTTAAATGAATGTTATGACCAAAGATTTTTTATGGAATCAATAAAGCGAGCAAAGATATTATCACTCTGCTCGGCAGAAACCTCTGCCTTATCTCCGCCCGAAAGAGTAACGAACTCTTTTTGAGCGTTAGATGCCTTGGTCATACCAAGCACATTTTCAGCGTACTCCTCAATTTCCGAATTTGACAGAGTAGCTTCGACTTTCATCTGATTTTGAGTATAGATGCTTTGCGTATCCGAAAGCAGCGACTTTGCCGATATAATTTCCTGATTAAGTTCAGTCAGCTGAACCTGACCTACGATAATAAGTCCTATCACAAACGCAACCGCCGCTCCGCCTATGCCTCCCACAATCAGTTTGAGAGGATTGTGTCTGCGCCGTCTGATTCTGTTAATTTCATCCTCAGGCAGTGTAACAACTTTGCCCGCCGTCTTGGACTTTTTGACCTTCTGCTTCTTACTAAACTCATCGTCCCTGCGTTTGGGAGCCGCCGTACCGTTTACATAATCAGCGTCATCATCAAAAAGACTTAAATCATACGCTGCGTTAATGTTTTCATATGCCATTATTCCTGCACCTTATACTTTCTTTATCAAAAATTTTCATAAAACACACGACTTTTAAGTTTTATTTCCATAAAACAAAAAAGTTTCAATTTTTTAACAATTATCGCTAACTGTCAACCACACAATCTGTTCTCCGCGGAGAACCTAATCCAAGTAATCCATATATGTAGTAATTACAAACACGACATACACTATTGCTTGTATTTGTAATATTCTTTACAACTTTGTTATATTTTACTACAAATAAGTTACTTTGTCCATAGCTGAGAAGAAAATATTTTATATTTTTTCGCATATTCTCAACTTTGCACTTCTTGCTCTCGGGTTTGCGCTTATTTCTGTTTCATTTGCACAAACAGGTTTCCTTGTAATAAGCTTTGCTTTCGGAACATTTCCACATACACAAATAGGAAAATCCTTAGGACAGGTGCAGCCCTGACACCAAGAAGCCATTTTTTGCTTGACGATTCTGTCTTCAAGAGAATGGAATGTTATGACGGCAAGCCGTCCTCCGCTTCCTAACATTTCAAAAGCTCCGTCAAGTCCTCTCTCAAGTGCGCCGAGCTCGTCATTGACGGCTATACGCAATGCCTGAAATGTTTTCCTTGCGGGATGACCGTCCCGTCTTACCTTTTGCGGAACATGGCTTTTGATGATTTCTGCAAGCTCAAGAGTGGTTTTTATCGGCGAGTTTTGTCTTGAATCGACTATACCGCTTGCAATAGAAGCAGCATACTTTTCTTCGCCGTAGCTTGAAATTATGCGCCTCAGCTCTTCATACGGAAGATTGTTAACAAGCTCTCCCGCAGTGGTTCCGCTTTGGCTCATTCTCATGTCGAGCGGAGCATCCTCATGAAACGAAAAACCTCTCTCAGGTGTGTCAAGCTGATGTGATGACACCCCTATATCAAGCAAAACTCCGTCGAGCCGTCCTACTCCGCGGCGGTGCAAAAGCTCTTTCATATCAGCGTAGTTTCCCTTGATTATTATTGAGTTATCGTTATCTTTGAATTTTTGAGTTAGAACGGTTATTGCGTCGGGATCACGGTCTATTGAAATCAACTTGCCCGTTGTAAGGCGCTTTAATATTTCTCCGCTGTGACCTCCTCCGCCAGCCGTACCGTCAACATAAATACCGTTTTCCTTTATATTGAGCCCGTCAACGGATTCATTAAGAAGCACGGAAATATGTGAAAATTCCATAGTTTCCTCCTTAAAGTTTCAGCATTGACAGAGCCTGTGCAACAGTATCTTTCTGAGAAGCCATAAACTCATCAAATTTAACGCTGCTCCAAATTTCAATTCTGTTATTCATTCCAATAACAAGAGCTTCTCCTTCAATTTCGGCAAATTCCCTTAAATTCTGAGGTATAATCACCCTACCCTGAGCATTAGGCGTCACCTCCACGGCAGTAGCCGTAAAAGTGTACTGTAACGCCATTGCCTTATCGGCGGGAAGCTCCATAATTTTTGAGCATACAGAATCAAACTGTTCGGCTGACATCGCCTGAATACAGCGATTACCGAAACCCCTCGCAAAATAAAATGTGCTTCCGAGCTCTTCACGGAACTTTACGGGCAAAACAATTCTTCCCTTTGAATCAATAGAATGATTTGACATTCCGGAAAACATTATGCCCACCCCCTAAAAAGCTCAAAATCACTTTAAAAACGAATATTTCAGTCACCAAATGTCACGATGTGTCACCGTTCGATTTCATTATACCTTATGAAAACAGAAAAATCAAGTAAAAGTTACGAATATTATCAAAATAATTTACAAAATTTGCGCTTTTTATTAATTTTGAAATAATTTTAATAATATTGCAAATTATAATTCTTTTAATGCAATAAAAAAGCCGAAAACACACGACAGACGGTATGTTTTCGGACTGCAAATATTACTTGAAATTTTAAAATATTACAAAACGCCCCTAAAAGTTACAAACATATGTTTGCCTGTAACCTTCAGAGGCGAAAATAATTCAAATTATTTTTTTTCGGTCAAAAGTTTATTCAGTTCATCCATAAAGGTATTTATATCTTTAAACTGCCTGTAAACAGATGCAAAACGCACATAGGATACCTCGTCGATATTTTTCAGCTGTTCCATAGCAAGCTCTCCGATTTGCAGAGTTGTTACCTCTCTGTCAAGCGTACTCTGAAGTTTTGTTTCAATTCGGTCAACCATTTCTTCAATCTGCTCAATAGATACCGGCCTTTTTTCACAAGCACGCAAAATTCCGGCTGTAAGCTTATTGCGGTCAAAAACTTCTCTTGACTTGTCTCGCTTAACTACAATAAGCGGGACGGTTTCAATTACCTCGTGGGTTGTAAAACGCTTTCCGCAGGCGAGACATTCCCTTCTTCTGCGAATTCTCTCTCCGTCGTCGGCAGAACGAGAGTCTATTACCTTGCTTTCTTCATAACCGCAGTACGGACACTTCATAAACAGCACCTCAACAATTATTCTATAATGCAATTATAACATAAATTACCTAAATTTCAAGTGACGATTATTTACAAAACCGTTACACTTCAGTTATAAATTCGCCTTTTCAGCGGTAGTTAAAAATTGCGGTACCTTTTAACCTGTCTGTTGTTTTTTCTGCGTCTTTTGCTTATTTTTGACGCTATAACCGAACAAATTAAAATGATAACAATTATTCCTATTATAACAAGAAACCAATATGACTGAAATACCGTGTCTATCACTCTAAGTGTAAAGAGCACACCGCTCATTTCAATTTCTTCATTGGGTACGAGATTCACTTTTGTTATCTCCTGCTTTTTTCCGTCTTCACATTTATAATAAATTGTAGCTGTGCCTACAACCGTATCTTTATCAAGCGGGGCGTCTACGCTTTCGGGCACATCAGTTTCAATAACAATTTCATCTTCCTCCAGATTTTTCGGTACAATGGCGCTGAAATCCTTTTGCGGCACAAGCAGTACGGAATCCTTGCCCCACGCAAGCTCAACCTTTTGTTCGCATATCGGAGTTGATGATGTAGCTACTGTTTCAAACTCAAGTTCCGTAAGAGCCCATCTAAAGAGACTTGCGGCATCGGTCATTGTTCCGTATTCCTCACTGACTCCTTCTTTATACGGCGAATGAAGAAGCACGGCAATATAAGAGTAGCCGTCGGCGGTTGCGGTTGTAACAAGGCATCTGCCCGCCTGGTCTGTTGAACCTGTTTTAATTCCGTTTGCGTATGTATAGTAGTACTCTGGATAATTGGGATTTATAAGATAATTTGTTGTGACTAAAGGATACTTGTCACCCTCGCAGTAGTAAACTGTTGTATCGGTAATTTCAGAAAACCTCGGAAGCGTAAGCGCATATGATGTAATCTTATACAAATCTCTTGCCGTGGTGTAGTGATTCTCATCGTGAAGTCCCTCGGGATTTTCAAAATGTGTGTTTTTACATCCGAGCTCTTTCGCCTTTTCATTCATCATATCAACGAAAGCGTCAATATCACCGTTTCCGACATAATCGGCAAGCACAACAGAAGCATCATTTCCCGAAGGAACCATCATACTGTAAAGCAAATCAATAACGCTCATGGTTTCGCCGACATGCTGTTCAAGGTTTGCAAGAGAGCTTCCGGTGCCGTCAAGCAGTTTTAAAACAGATTCCTTTATGGGAACACGGGTATTGTCAAGATCGTCAATATTTTCTACAACAATTATGTAGGTCATAATTTTCGTGGTAGACGCCGGATAGCGCTTTTCGTCCGCATTCTTCTCATATACAGTCTGCCCTGAATCCATATTTACAAGAAGGATTGACTCGGATTCAGTCTTAATATCATTTGGGTACGATATTGCGTTTGCCGTAACAAGCGAAGAACAAAACATTATAATTAATACTAACAACAAAGAAACCACTTTAATTTGCTTATTTTTCATCAGCAAGTATTCTCCCCTATAAATTAATTCAAATTATTTTGACCTCCGCGTTCAAAAAGCCTCTCTATTTCGGCTTTAAGAAGGCGAAGTTCATCACACCTTATATCCTTATAGACAAACAGTATATAATCAGCTATTTTTTGCGACAACTCAAGACTTTTTGTATCGGCAAAATCCGCTATCGCCATCTGCGGCAGGCCGTGCTGCCTTTCGCCGAAAAAGTCGCCCGGACCTCTCATTTTTAAATCCTCATCGGCAATAATAAAACCGTCATTTGTTTTGCACAGTATCTCAAGCCGTGAAACGGTATTTGGATTTCGGCTGTCGCTTACAAGCACACAATAGGACTGATACTCTCCTCTTCCGACTCTTCCTCGTAGCTGGTGAAGTTGAGAAAGCCCGAAGCGCTCGGCGTTTTCTATAACAATAACCGTGCTGTTTGGAACATCCACTCCCACCTCAATTACGGTTGTAGCGACAAGAATAGAATACTCCCCCGCTTCGAATTTTGCCATAACATCTTCTTTTTCACAGGCTTTCATTTTGCCGTGCACTATACCGACAGGAATATCGGCAAATTCTTTTAGCATAAGTTCAGCTGCATATTCTTCGGCGGAGGCTATATTATCAAGCTCGCCCTCCTCTACAAGCGGGCAAACAATATATGCCTGTCTGCCGGACTTTATTTCTCTTTTAATAAAATCATAAATTCTTCTTCGGTTTGCAGAACTCATCAACACGGTTTTGACAGGCTTTCGTGACGGCGGAAGCTCGTCGATTACCGAAATATCAAGATCACCGAATATAATAAGTCCGAGAGTCCTCGGAATGGGAGTTGCACTCATTACCAACAGATGAGGGTTCTCGCCCTTGCAAAGCAGCTTTGCACGCTGAGCAACGCCGAAACGGTGCTGTTCGTCGGTAACGGCAATACCGAGGTTTTTGAATTCTGTTTTATCGGTTATCAAAGCGTGAGTTCCTATCACCAGATCAATTTGTCCGTCTGCAAGCTCTTGCCTTATACGCTTTTTTTCGGATTCCTTTAAAGAGCCCGTAAGCAGCGCCACCTTTATATCGGTATTTTGCAAAAGGTCTTTGAAAGTTTGAAAATGCTGATTTGCGAGAATTTCGGTAGGAGCCATAAAAGCCGCCTGAAAACCGTTTTTTATGACAGTGTAACAAACAGATGCAGCTACCGCCGTTTTTCCCGAACCAACATCTCCCTGTACCAGCCTGTTCATAGACGAGGTTTTTTCGGTAATATCATTTATACATTCGTTTATTGCACGCTTTTGAGCATTTGTAAGATTAAAAGGCAGTAAATTTTCAAATTCACCCGAATAACTTTTACTTATTTTTATTCCGCTTTGAGTGCGGCTTAGCTCGCGAATATTTCTCATACCGAGGTTTAGAACAACAAGTTCCTCTGTTACAAGCCTTTTTCGTGCCGCATTAAGAGCCTCTCTGTTTTTTGGAAAGTGAATATCATTGAGTGCTTGCTTTAACCCGCATAAATCAAAAATACTTCTCACCTGTTCGGGCAGAGGATCGTTAACATTTTTAGGCAAAAGATTAAGTGCCTGTTTCACGGCGTTGGAGATCGTCCTGCTGACAAGTCCTGCTGTTTGGCGGTAAACCGGATGAATTTTAACCCCGTCGCTTACCGGAGAAAATGTCGGGGAAATCATCTGAGGGCCGAAAGAACCGGAAGTTACTCTGCCGTAAAAATAATATTCTTTTCCGCCCTTTAGCATAGAGCTTATGTATTTGTTGTTAAAAAACACAATTTCAATCGAACCCGTATCGTCATAAGCCGAAGCTTTTGACACAAGTCTGCCTCCGCTTATTCTGGAGTCGGACACGGGCGTCCCTAAGATTGCTTTGATGCAGTTAACTCCGCCGTACTGAAGTTTATCGATTTTTTCAACCGTACTACAATCCTCGTATGTGCGGGGATAAAAATTAAGCAGTTCTCCTACGCTTGTCACACCCAGCTTTTTGAACAGTTCGGCGCGCTTGGATCCGATACCGCTTAAATTAGAAATCGGCATTTTATATAGTGAAGCCATATTTATATCCTTACAATTAGAGGGCATGACGCAAAATCATGCCCACAGCTTTGAATTATTCTACGCTCAAAATGAAATAGTAAACAGGCTGATCGCCCTTTACAAGTGAAATATCGGTTCGGGATCCGAATTTTTCGGAGAGCTCATTGTATGCCGTATTGGCATCTTCTTCACTGACTCCCTCGCCGTAAATCACGGTTATAAACGAACTGTCTTTACTAACCATGTTCTTAGCCAGTTTTACCAGAGCCTTTACAGCGCTTTTTTCGGTTATGGTAAGCTTTCCGTTCTCAAGAGCTATTATATCGCCCTCTTTGATTTTCTTTCCGCCGAATTCACTGCTTCGCGCAGCAAATGTTACAAGGCCTGTGCCTACATTCGCAGTTGAGTCCATCATAAGCTGAGCATTGCTTTCAGCTGATATTTCGGGATCAAAGTTGAGCATTGCCGTCATACCCTGAGGAATGGTGCGTGTGGGAACTATTATTACATTTCTGTCTTTTACCATCGGCACCGTCTGTTCTGCGGCAAGCACAATATTTTTATTATTAGGCAAAACTATTACGTTTTTTGCAGGAGTTGCCATTACCGCAGCATATATATCATCCGTGC
Organism: uncultured Ruminococcus sp.; assembly: GCA_944415425.1. Lineage (GTDB taxonomy): Bacteria > Bacillota > Clostridia > Oscillospirales > Acutalibacteraceae > Ruminococcoides. Next base: position 27,120 of record CALYBP010000014.1, read on the forward strand.
TGGGGTTCATACTCTGTCCGCCCGACACTACATTGGTACATCCCAAATCCTTGAAAAGCTCTTTAAGACCATCACCCGCTGCAACCGCAACAAATCCGATGTCCTCAACAGGCTCGGAGGGAGTAAACACTTCCTTTTTGCTCTTCTTTGCGTTTTTATGCTGTTCTTTCATATTTTCAACTTTAGTTGTCACAAGCTGACCGAACTCAAGCCCCTTTGTAAGCGCATCTCCGGGCTGCTCCGTATGAACATGAACCTTGATTATTTCATCGTCGCTTACAACAACAACACAGTCACCGATTGTCTGAAGATAATCACGCAGCTTTTCGGGGTCGGTATCAATTTCGGGATTTCTTCCTACAATAAATTCGGTGCAGTAGGTAAAGTTTATATCCTCGTCAAACTCGGCGGCAGCGCTGTCAAATGTATCGACAGTAACGCTCTGAGTATCGTCATATTCAATCATAACGCCGTCCTTTATTACCGACAGCATTCCCTCGAAAATAGCGCACAAACCTTTTCCGCCTGCATCTACCACACCGGCTTTTTTCAAAACAGGCAAAAGCTCGGGAGTGATTGAAAGAGCCTCGTTTGCCTTATCGCAAATTGCTTTCCAAACAAAAGATGCGCTGTTGTTGCGCCTTGCGGCCTCAACGCCTGCCTCGTATGCCATTCTTGCCACGGTGAGGATTGTGCCCTCGGTAGGCTTCATAACAGCCTTGTAAGCCGCATCTACACCTATACCCAAAGCCGCCGCAAGATTTTTTCCGTTTACCTCTTCCATATCTTTAAGTCCCTGAGCAAAGCCTCTGAAGATAAGAGATGTAATAACTCCGGAATTTCCCCTTGCTCCGCGCAGCATAGCTGACGCAACTATTCCCGCAGCTTCTCCCGCATTGCTGCCATCGTAATCCTCAAGCGCCTTTGCGGCAGCCATTACAGTCATAGACATATTCGTTCCCGTATCACCGTCAGGCACAGGAAAAATGTTAAGATCGTTTATCTTGTTTTTTTGACGGCTGATATTATTCGCTCCCGAAATAACAGCCTCTTTCAACAGCTTTCCGTTAATCATTAACAGCACATCCTTTTAATGTACAAAGTTATTAAACAATCATATGCTTATTATATCGTCTTTGCAATATTTTTGCAATAGAAAATACAGGATTTATTATAAAGCGTCATTCAATCCGCAAAGATTCACACGACAGGCATCTGCCGCTTGTGTCGTCAATATCAAAGAGCGCACATTCCATTTTACACTCACCTTTTGCAAGGTCAAATCGCGCGGGCAGCTTTGTTTTTAGCTTCTCAATAATTATCTCGCTTTTAACTCCCAAAACAGAGTGTATGGTTCCCGTCATTCCGACATCTGTTATATATCCCGTTCCTTTAGGCAGTATCTGGCAGTCAGAGGTCTGAACGTGTGTGTGTGTTCCGAAAACAACCGATGCTCTGCCGTCGAGGTAATATCCCATAGCTCTTTTTTCACTTGTCGTTTCCGCATGAAAATCTACTATTATTATTTTCCCCTGCGCCTGTTCAAGCGTTCTATCCGCAGTTTCAAAGGCACAGTCAAGATAATTGTCCATACACATATTTCCCATAATATTGATAACGGTAATTATCCTTCTGCCTGTATCTATGTTTAGTATGCCCGTTCCGGGCGTTGTTTTTTCAGGAAAATTCGCAGGGCGCGCCACAAACGGATTTTCATCGATATACTCATACGCTTCTTTTCTGCGAAAAGTATGATTTCCGAGCGTAACGGCATCTACTCCGCTGTCAAACAAAAATCTTGCCGAAGCGGGCGTTATTCCGTTGCCGTCTGACGAATTCTCACCATTGCACACAACAAAATCCACCCCGTATGACTTTTTTACTGTTGGGAGTGTCTTTCTGAGAAAATCGCAGCCTACCTTGCCTACGACATCTCCTATACAAAGTATTCTCATATTATCAAGTCCCGATGATATACATTTTGTATTTATTTTATCATATTTTATTCAATCTGTCACGCTGAATTCTTCGCTTACAGCAATATTTTCGTTAAAAACGTAGCTTGCTTTGCACAAATATTCATCATTTTTTTGAGCGATACTTACCTTTCTGCTTACCAAGGTGCTTTTTCTCTTTTCAAACGCTTCGTAAAGCAGTAAATCATTGATAAAAATTTGTTCTGCGTCCGACTTGTCGGGCGTTTTTTTTACTGTTACGAGATCAGACTGCACGCTCGTTTTTACTCCCATAGGCAATACCGTGCCGTTTACTGTAAAATTTTCCGTTTTGTCGCTGAATACGAACTTTTCATAAGATGAAAAAGATATATTTAACGGAAATTTAAACCAAAGCAGAAATCCCTCTCTGCGGAATGTTTGGTCTTTGCTCGGGCTTGTGTAATCATAATTTCGTTTTATTGATACATTTTTTTCATATGCTACATCGGCATATACTTCTGCGTCTGCATGGACATATTGTATGGTGTTCATTTTTGTTTCAATTATTCCGCTGACTATCAAGTCACCTGCTGAAACTCCGCTGCCTTTTTTCATCTGAACATTGCCGCTTTTTGCGTTTATTTTTGTTATAACTCCGTCTTTGCCTGCTTTTATGTTGCACGGTGAAGAGCTTGTTTTTATTTCTGGCTTTTTTGCTTTTTCCTTTACCTCAACAGAAGCAATATTCCCCGTAAGATTTACACTCATCCACCCTATGTCATCAATTTCAAGCATTATATCACGCTCTATCTTTTGAACATCAATATCATTTTTATATGCTCCTGTTCTTACTCCGTTTGACTCAAGCGCCTGAATAATCTTTGTATCACTAATATTTTCGGCTCCCTTAACACTTACAGACCAAATAAAATTTGAAAGCACAACAATCAGCATAGCGCCTGCCGCCGCACCTATGGGGATTCCTATTCTTCCCCTGTATTTTCGGACGGTAAAAGGCATACCGTGCTTTTTAAATGTTTTTGTTTTCACCCCCGCTTTCTTTGCCGCAAATCTTATCTTTCGGTAGTCGCTTGCGTACATTGACGCACTTATACAATTGGGTGAAGGCTGCGAATTCCAAAGATTTATTCCGTAGCGCGCGGTGATATTTAAAAATCTTTCCGGAAATTTGCCCTTTGCCGTAAAGTCAACGTATCCACGTATATATCTTATAAATTCAACTAACACATAACCACCTCAGGTTAAAAATTCTACCTTTGTAATAAATCCCTCTATTTCAACGCAGGAACATGATATACATCTTACACACAAGCCTCTGCCGTAAAATGAAATTATCATTTTACTTGTGTTAATTTTTATATTTTCACTTTCATAAAGCAAAATTCCCGTTGACCCCTCAAGTGTGATTCTTCTGTTGCCGAGCATTTCAACAGTCGGCATCTCACCCATATCCAAACCGAAGGGCGCATAACCGTTTTGAGCGTTTTTTTGCAAAAAAATCTCTCCCGTTTTCCAGTATCATTTAATTTTTATGCAATTCGGGTCATATATATTATTGGTGATTGATATGTATATTAGTGCAAATGCCCGAAGAATTAAGACCTTGGCGCTTTCCGTACTGACCGCCGCCGTCTGCGCGTCTATTATAATTTTTCAGCAAAGCTGTCTTAATGGAGCACTAAGGGGAATAAGCCTTTGCCTGAACGTTTTAATTCCTTCCCTTTTCCCTTTTATGGTGGCTTCTGCTTTCATTGTCAAAAGCGGCTTAGCGCACAAACTCGGAAAACCGCTTAATAAAATCACAAAACTGCTTTTCGGGCTGTCAGGCAGCTTTGCTCCCGTACTTATTTTGAGCATAATTGGCGGATACCCCGTGGGAGCAAAGGGGATTTCTCAGCTTTATGAAAGCAAATGTGCAAGCGAAAGCGAATGCAAAAGAGCAGCGCTGTTTGCGGTTTGCGCAGGTCCGGGATTTATTATCAGCTTTGTGGGCGCTTCGCTTTACTCAAATAAAACATTGGGAGTTATTATTTTCTTTTCGCAGGCGATTGCGGTTGTTTTAACGGGGACTGCGATGAGGTTTTTCACAAAGGGGCAAAACAATTTTATATGTAAAACAGATGCTAAACCCAGCGGAGTTTCTCTTTCATCGGCTGTCGTAGAAAGCACGGCGCAGGGCGCAAAGGGAATATTAAATATTTGTGCTTTTGTAGTGTTGTTTTCGGCATTTGCGGAAATGATTTCGCAGGCGATAGAAAACGACATTTTGAAAGGGGTTGTATACTGTGTGTTAGAAGTTTGCTCAGCCGTGAATTTTCTTTCGGTAAAATCAACTGTTGAAATGTGTGCTTTTGCGGTGGGATTCGGAGGCATATGCGTTCATTTTCAGATTTTTTCAGCTCTCGGCAGTCTTAAAATAAACAAATTATCATTCTTTGCTTTAAGAATTATTCAGGGTATTATTACTGCCACTTTAGTCTTTTTCGGTACAAAAATTTTTCATGCCGAGGCGCAGGTATTTTCAACATCTTGGGTACAGTCCTCAGATATATACGGGGGCAGCATTATTTCGGCGGCAGCGCTAATAGGTGTATCAATATGCTTTTTATACTCAATAAAATCAATCAAGCAAAAATAACGGAGGGATCTTTATGTGCGGAATAGCAGGATGGGTTGAAAGGGATGCGGATATGAGCATGAGAATAAAATTGCTCAACAATATGTCGCAGACACTCGACAGACGAGGACCCGATGAAAACGGTATATACATCAACAAGAATACCGCTTTGATTCACCGCAGGCTTATTGTAATTGACCGTGAAAACGGCAAACAGCCTATGGCTGTAAATCACGAAGGAAAAACCTATGTGATTGTGTATAACGGCGAACTATACAATACAAATGAGCTTCGAGAGGAACTTAGAGCAGACGGCTTTCATTTCAGAGGGCACAGCGACACAGAGGTCGTACTGAAAATGTATATCAAATACGGCGAAAACTGTGCCGAAAGGCTGAACGGAATTTTTGCGTTTGCGGTATTTAACTCCGATGAGAAGTCTGTTTTTATGTGCAGGGACAAAATAGGTGTGAAACCGCTTTTCTACTATGAATACAGCGGGGGACTTATTTTCGCCTCAGAAATCAAGGCTTTGTTTGCAAGCAAAATAGTCAAACCGAAAATAGATGAACAGGGATTAAACGAAATATTCTTTCTCGGCCCTTCAAGGACCCCGTCCTGCGGCGTGTTTAAGGGTGTAAAAGAGCTAAGTCCCGGAGAATGTGCAGTTTACAAAAGCGGATTTTTGTGCCGCAGACAATATTACACGGTGGAAGCAAAGGAACATTCAGACAACGAAGCTCAAACAATAGAAAAAACAAGAGCATTGCTTAAAGACGCCATAACTCGGCAGCTCGTAAGCGATGTTCCGATGTGCTATTTCCTGTCGGGAGGTCTTGACAGCAGTATCATTGTAAAGGTTGCGTCGGATTACTGCAAGGAAAAGAAACTCGGAAAAATCAATACCTATTCGGTAGAATACCGTGACAACCAAAAATACTTTAAAACAAGCAAGTTTCAGCCCAACGCAGACTATGAATACATTTCAACCATGTCTGATTTTGCCGACACACGCCATAGGGAAGTTATTCTCGATAACAAAGCTCTTGTAGACGCACTGTATGAAAGCGTTGAAGCAAGAGATCTGCCGGGATATGTGGATGTTGATTCATCACTGCTTCTGTTTTGCCGAGAAGTAAAACAAAATTATACCGTTGCTTTATCGGGAGAATGTGCCGATGAGCTGTTCGGAGGCTACCCATGGTATCATGACGAAAGCATACTCTTTGACGACTGTTTCCCATGGTCAAAAAGTCAGAAGATAAGGCGTTTTATTCTAAATGACGGCTTGCTTAAAAACGGAGAGGAATATGTTCGTCAAAAATATTTGGACACTGTAAATTCAGCTCCGAAGCTAAAATCAGACAGTAAGCTTGACAGGCGTATGCGCGAAATGTTTTATCTTAACTTTTACTGGTTTATGCAATGCCTGCTTGAAAGAAAAGACCGATGCTCAATGTTCAGCGGACTTGAGGTCAGGGTTCCGTTCTGCGATTACAGACTTGTTGAGTACGCCTACAATATGCCGTGGAGCTTAAAGGCATATAACGGAAGAGAAAAAGGAATTGTAAGAAAGGCGTTTGAGGATATTTTGCCAAAGGAAATTTGCTGGCGCAAAAAAAGTCCGTATCCCAAAACGCACAACCCTGTATATTTTGACGAATGTGCAAAGCGAGTCAATTTGATTCTTAAAAAGAAAAATCCGCTGACCGAAATTCTTAACAAAAATTCAATTCAAACTATTATCGAAAACCCCGACGCAATAACCGATCCTTGGTACGGACAGCTAATGAAAGCACCGCAGATTCTTGCGTATATAATTGAACTAGATTATTGGTTTGAAAAATACAATGTTGAAATAGTTTAAACGCTGTGTTAAAATCTAAATAAATTAACGGCTGAACAGAAAACAAGAAAATCGGAGATGTTTAATATTACAAAAAAGAATTATAAAATAATCACTGACTTTTTCAAAAATCATCAATACGCAAATTTCGCGCTGAAAATTTGTTACAGATTTTTTCCGCTTATAATATTTGTAAGCTACCCTGTTCTGATTATATTTTTGCTTTTTAAAATGCCATCAGAACTTATAAAGACAATTTTAGTACCGCTGGGTGTTTTTCTTTCTGTAACAGTTTTGCGAAGAGCAATCGACAGAAAGCGTCCTTATGAAAAATACGGTACTGATTCGGTATTTTGCAAAACAACAAAAGGTCGCAGCATGCCGAGCAGGCATACGGCAAGTGCGTTTATAATATCAATGGCAATGCTGTATGTTAATTTTGATTTTGGGGTATTATCGCTCTCGGTTTCCGTTATGATAATGCTGTCACGAGTTTTTGCGGGAGTGCATTTCATAAGCGATGTGATTGTAGGAATGTTTATAAGCGTGATTTCGGGAATCATATTTTTCTTTTTAATTTAAAGTTTTGTTAACAAAATTTAAGCGACGGTGTTATGCCGCCGCTTATTTTTTCAAATTTTACAGATAGCTTGTTTTTACCTCTGTAAGAAATAAACATTTAAAAATTTTAAATTATTTACATTGCACTATTTCCAGAGCAAAAAAAGTCCCTTGCCAAAAAGCAAGGGACTTGGCGCGCCGGAAGAGACTCGAACTCCCGACCTTCTGATTCGTAGTCAGACACTCTATCCAGCTGAGCTACCGGCGCATATGCGGTTGATTTTCAACCGCAAGCAGTATTATACCACATCAAAAACTAAAAAGCAAGAACTTTTTACGCTTTTGCATCAAAAAAAGCAAAGAATGCTTTATATGCCATATAAACATCGGTTTTCGATACAATTTCAAAAGGAGCGTGCATTGAAAGCACGGGAACGCCTAAATCAACAACATCGACATTCATATTTGCAACATATTTTGCAATCGTGCCGCCTCCGCCGAGATCAACCTTACCAAGCTCGCCTACCTGCCACATAATATTGTTTTCCTCAAGCATCGCACGGATTTTGCCCATATACTCGGCAGACGCATCAGAAGTATCGTATTTTCCGCCGTGACCCGTATATTTTGAAATAATTACGCCGTTGTTGATATAGGAGGTGTTTTTCACCTCAAAGGCCGAAGCGTATGTCGGGTCAAAAGCCGCATTTACATCAGCAGAAAGGCAGGTGCTTCTTGACAAAGCTCTGTATCCCTCAACACCGTCCTGATTTGCAAGATCGTATACAAAATAGCGTAAGAAGTCGCTCTGCATACCTGTGTTTCCGTCGCTTCCTATCTCCTCTTTATCCGCAAGATAAGTGATGCAGGTTTGCTCGGGAAGTTCTGTATTAAGAGCCGCCATAAGTGCCGGATAAGCGCACACCTTGTCATCGTGTCCGTAGCCGCCTATCATACTCGAGTCAAAGCCTATATCTCTTGACTTAAAGGACGGAACAAGGCAAAGCTCAGCTGAAAGGAAATCGCTTTCGCATATGCCGTATTTTTTATTAAGAATTGCAAGCACATTAAGCTTTACAAGATCTTTTTCCTCATCCTTGGTATCATACGGACGGGAACCTGCAATTACATTCAAATCTTCACCCGTAAACGCTTTTGACAAAGGCTTTACAGCCTGTTCGCTTGAAAGATGCGGTAGTAGGTCTGTTATACAGAAGCAGGATTCATCAGGATCATCACCCCACACAATATCAACCTTTTCGCCGTCAAGCTTTACAACAGTGCCGTGAAGTGAAAGCGGAATTGCAAGCCATTGATATTTCTTCATTCCGCCGTAGTAATGGGTCTTAAACAAGGCAAGATTGTTTGCCTCGTAAAGCGGATTCGGCTTTAAATCTATTCTCGGAGAATCTATGTGAGCTATTGCAAGACGAGCACCCTTTTTTACTCCGTTTTTACCGATTACCGCAAGGGCAACAGCCTTTCCTCGGTTTACGCAGTAAACCTTGTCCCCTGCCTTGTATTCTGCTTCGGGATCGTACTTAGTAAATCCCGCTTTTTTTGCAAGCTCGACGGAAGAACGTACAGCCTCTCTCTCTATGGGAGAGTTGTCAAGAAATTTCTTGTAACCTTTGCAAAATTCATCTGCGGCCTTTATTTCTTTCTTTGAAAGCTCTTTTACTCCGCTTGCTTCCTGTATCATAAGTTTTTCTTTAAGCTTTGCTGTTTTTGACTTTTCTTCAGCCATTTTTATCATCCTTTCATAACGACATTAGTAATAATATATTATTTGTTTAAATATGTAAATTAAACCTGATTTTATAATAATCAGTAATAAAGCTGCAAATACATTTCCTTTGCGTCCTCAACCTTGTCAACATAACTGCTTGTTTCGGGATACGGAATATTCTCAAGCGTTTCGCCGTCGGAGCTGTACTCGCTGTTTGAAAGCCATTCGCCGACTACAAAACCCGCGTTATACGCCGCAACGGCACATCTTTCATTGCCGTAATAGTCGTAAAAATACCGCAAAAGATAACAACCGTAATCAATGCAGATTTCGGGATCAAATAAATCCTGTTCTGTGTATTTTCCCTCTTCGCCTCGCTTCTCCTGGAGCCACTCGAAGGATGACGGCATCATCTGCATTATTCCGCACGCCCCGACAGGCGACTGTGCTTCGGGGTCAAAACCGCTTTCAGTACGGATAACGGCATACACAAGTGCTGGTTCAAGGTTATATTCTTCGGCGTTCTCTTCCACAATATCGCTGTATTCAGTAGGATAGTTCAGCTTTTGCAAACGCTGCTTCACATTCTCGTAATAATTTGAAACAAAATACAAGGCGGAACCTGCCAACATCACAAGAACGATAAAGCAGATTAAAATTTTCGGTCCTCTTTTGCTTTTTCGTTTATAACGACGGGAAGCCGCAGGCATCAAATCACCTCAGTTAAATTACTCACAAAGCTTTTTTACAAGACTTTCAAGCTGTGTTGTAAATTCCTCAAAACCAGAATTGTTTTCAACTATATAATCCGAACTTTCCGCAAAAAATTTTTCGTCAAGCTGTGCGTTCATTCTCATAACCGCAAGCTCTCTCGGAATGTTATCACGACTGCAAATTCTTTCAAGCCTAACAGAGCTTTTTGCTGTAATACTTACAATCTCGTCGCATATAACATCCGCATTGCTCTCAAACAGCTGCGGAGCGTCGTAAACAATCATTGTTGCACCGTTTTTGATTTCTTTTTTTATTTCCGAGAGCAGATATGCGGTAACAAAAGGATGCACTATTGAATTTAACAAAGCTGTGTTTTCCTTTGAGAAAAATGCTCTCTGCGCAAGAAGTTTTCTGTCAAGCGTTCCGTTTTCACCAAGTATATCGGCGCCAAATGCCGCACAAACAGCTTTAATACACGGAGAATCGCTTTCATAAATTTTTTTCACAAGCGTATCGGCGTTGATAACGGAAAAACCGCTTTTTGCAAGATAATCGGACGCCGTACTTTTGCCTGCACCGCTCTGCCCCGTAAGTCCTATAATTTTACATTTTTTCAAGGTCTATCACCTCAAAGCCTGCCGCCCTGATAAGTCTGTTATAAACCGCCATTCCCACACCGTCTATGGACGGGAGTCGAGAATAAACGGTTTTGACGGTACTGTCGCCGTCAATTTTTCTAAGCTCATCAAACAGCCTGTGTGCCTGTACCGAGTAGTCGCTCCTGCTTCCGAGGCTGAAACACCTTACACTAAGATGTTCTGTATCCTCATCACAGCACAGAGCAGCCGTTTCGCTGTCTGCGTGTTGGTTTACATAACTAATATACTCACTGTCAGAGCATTTAAGAAGTATTACATTCGCCTTTGGGGCATAGTGCTTGTACTTCATACCGGGACTTGCAGCCTTAACACCGCTTTTGAGCTTGTGAAGCACAGCGTCGTCAAGCTCAACATCTCCCAAAACCTCTCTGAGCTGTTCAAGCGTTACTGCACCGGGACGCAAAAGGCGTGGGGTTTTCCCTGCAAGCGTAATAACCGTACTTTCAAGTCCGACATCGCTCATGCCTCCGTCAACAACTGCGTCTATTTTTCCGTTTAAATCGCTCATAACGTGAAGCGCCGTTGTCGGGCTTGGCGAACCCGAAAGATTTGCCGACGGTGCGGCAAGCACGGTACCTGACGCTTTTATTATCTTTTGAGCGGTCGGATGACTCGGAAATCGTATCGCAACCGTATCAAGTCCTGCCGAAACCTCGTTTGGAATCACATCTGACTTTTTCATAATCATTGTCAGAGGCCCGGGCCAAAAGCGGTCAGCAAGCAGTCTCGCCTGCTTTGGTATTTGCGATGCCAAATTAAATTTTCCAATATCCGAAAAATCAGATATATGCACAATCAGAGGATTGTCGGCAGGTCTGCCTTTTGCGGCAAAAATTTTTAATACAGCCTTTGGATCAAGCGCATTTGCCGCAAGTCCGTAAACAGTTTCCGTAGGTATGCCTACAAGTCCGCCGTTTTTGAGAATCTGTGCCGCTTTTATTATATTTTCTTCAGTATTATCAAGTAAAAGTGTATTCAAGATACTCACCCTTTTATGACTCCATACTTTCCTTTAGCTTTTCAGCACGGTCAGCCGCAATCAACGCGTCAATAACCTCGTCAAGGTTTCCGTTTAAAATATCCTCAAGCTTATAAAGCGTAAGCCCTATTCTGTGATCGGTCAATCTTCCCTGCGGGTAATTGTAGGTGCGTATTCTTTCGCTTCTGTCACCTGTCCCCACCTGAGATTTTCTGTCGGCGGCAATTTCACTTGCCTGTTTGTCCTGCTTTTCCTTTAGCAGTCGGCTTTTGAGTACCTTGAGCGCCTTGTCCTTGTTTTTGTACTGACTTCTCTCGTCCTGACACTCAACGACCGTTCCCGTAGGAATATGAGTAATTCTTATTGCAGAGCTTGTTTTGTTGATGTGCTGACCGCCCGCACCGCTTGAACGGAATGTATCTATTTTAAGATCTGCGGGGTCAATTTCAAGCTCTATATCCTCGGCTTCGGGCAAAACCGCCACTGTCGTGGTGGAAGTATGCACCCGACCCTGGCTTTCCGTTTCGGGGACACGCTGAACACGGTGAACACCGCTCTCATACTTAAAGCGTGAATATGCTCCCTCTCCCTCAACCATAAAAGAAATTTCCTTGTAGCCGCCGAGCTCGGTTTCGTTTGCGTTGATAACCTCAACCTTGTAGCCGTGCTTTTCTGCATACATCGAGTACATTCTGAAAAGCACTGCGGAAAACAACGCCGATTCCTCGCCCCCTGCACCGCCTCTTATTTCTATTATAACATTTCTTTCGTCGTTCGGGTCCTTTGGCAGAAGAAGAATTTTGAGCTTTTCTGAAAGTGTTTCTATGGATGTCTTTGCCTCGTCAAGCTGCGCCTGTGCAAGCTCTTTAAGCTCAGAATCTGTTGTTTCTCCCAAAATCTCAAGGCTTTCCTTTTCGGAAGCAAGCGCTTTTTTGTAGTCGCGGTAGGCAAGCACAATCTCCTCGATTGATTTAAGCTCTTTCATAATCTTTTGAAACTCATCGGGATCCGCCGCAACGGACGGCTCATAAAGTCTTTGGGAAAGTTCAGTATATCTCTTGTCAAAAATTTCAATTCTTTCAAACATAAATATATCCTATCTGATTATTACTTACTATGCAACAAAATCAAGCTTCCTCAATTATGTGTTTGATATTTTTCTCAATTTTGTTTCTGGGAACCATAACCTCTCTGCCGCATTTTTCGCACTTTATTTTAAAATCCATTCCGATTCTTAAAATAACAAAGGTTTTGCCCCCGCAGGGATGCTGCTTTTTCATTTCAACACGGTCACCGACTTTTATGTTCAGAAAAAACACCTCCAAACTAAAAAGCATAACAGCAAACATAAATACGATTTTGCTTTAAATTTTATTATACATCAAATAAACTTAAATATCAACCGCATGGGATACGGTTGTAATAAGCAAAA
>CALYBP010000015.1 GCA_944415425.1 uncultured Ruminococcus sp.
TAACTGATAAATTATTTGTTATCTAAGGATTTTTCATTTTTTAATTGCATATAGCTAAAAACAGCCTGACCATTACTTGTGTCAGGCTGTTTTGATTTTAAATTGTGTCTGATTTTATAAAACCGTAATTCAATGGCTAAAGGTATTGAATATTTAATAGTATTGATAACTTGTCGTTTATTTGTCTTTTAATTTTGCTATATCTTCTTTATAATCTGATATAACCTCCTCAGCCTTGTCAACATCGTTATCCCAAAGCTCATCCCTTATGTCAGACCAAAATTCATATACATCGGAGCGGAAGTCAGACCATTGCTCATAAACATCTGAACGAGTATCCGACCACCAGTCGTATTCCTGAGAACGAGCCTTTGACCACTCTTTGTACGAAACCTCATCGTAACCGTCGTCCAAAACACCGTCATAAAACAAATCATACATATCTTCTAGCACACCGTCATATATCCCGTCGTATACACTGTCACCGCCGTCGTCGTAAATATTATCATAGAGGTCGTCCATTTCACCATACTTATCATCGTTCGAAATATCTGATGCAAGAATCTTTTCAGCATATGATGCGGCATATTCCTGTAATCTGATACAGAGGTTTTTATTTTCTTCATTTACTTTGGTATAAAATGCCTCTGCTTTATCAGTATTGTCAATATATGTATCGTATGTTGTGATTTCATCTTCAAGCTTTTTATAGTCAGCCTCTAATGCTGCAACAGTATCCGAAATGTCAGCTGCGATAATTTCATTAAGTTCCTCTGTTGAGCCGGCAGTTACGGCTGCTTCTGTTTCGGATGTTGTATTCTGAGCCGATGTTTCAACTGCTGATTGATTATTTGCTGAAGTTTCCGTGCTCTGAGGCGATAAATCCGCATTAGTGTCAGATATTTCTCCGTTACAAGAACACAATGAGATTAGAAACAAGCCTGCAAAGAGAATAGAAATTACTTTTTTCATAAAAATCCCCCTAAAATATTATAAAATATAAATTCACGCATTTGTATAGGTGATAATACAATAATAAAATAACACATAAGTATTCATTTGTCAACATATGTATTCATATTTTACCTAAAAAAAATATACACTATTGACAGGTGATGTGATATTATGTTTGTACCGATGCTAAACTCAAAAATTGTCGGAGAGGTTATTTCCGAATACAGAAAAAAAAAGAACATTTCTCAGGAGGTTTTGAGCGGACTTTCAGATATAGGAAGAACGCATTTAAGTGCTATTGAAAGGGGTGAGCGTAAGCCTACGCTTGAAACCTTTTATAGAATTTGTCTTGCACTTGGTGTTAAAATGAGCGAAGTTATGACAGAGATAGAAAAAAGAATAGAAATAGACGAACAGAGTAATAACATTTAATAACACATTTCGCACTCCGTTAGCATTAATTTACAGATACATTCTAATCTATTTTGTATAATATCGTTTTAAATTAACTTGATGCATAAAAGACCAGATATAAAATCATGTCAAATCCTATTTGCTATTTTATTATATTATATAAAACAAAACGGCTGCTCCAAACGGAACAGCCGTAATTTATTAAGCAAAACTTAAAGTTTTAAATCAAACGAGTTCGATGATTGCCATTTCAGCACCGTCACCGCGGCGAGGACCGATCTTAGTCACTCTTGTGTAACCGCCGTTTCTGTCGCTGTACTTGGGAGCAATCTCCTTGAAAAGCTTGCTTGTAACGTCTTCCTTAGTAACAAAAGCCAAAACAAGGCGTCTGTTGTGAAGTGTATCGTTCTTTGCTGTTGTAATCATCTTCTCTGCCATAGCCTGAACTTCCTTGGCACGAGTAAGAGTTGTTTCGATTTTGCCGTTTTCGAGAAGGAATGTAACCATAGCACGAAGCATTGCCATTCTCTGAGCTGTGGTTCTTCCTAATTTTCTTGTACCGGGCATTGTTTTCACTCCTTTACCGTTGGTCTAAAAGGGTAATTTATTCGTCTTCCTTCTGAAGACTGAAACCGAGAGAATTAAGTTTCTGAATAACCTCTTCGAGAGATTTTCTTCCGAGATTACGAACCTTCATCATATCCTCTTCGGACTTGTTAATTAAATCTTCAACCGTGTTTATACCTGCACGCTTGAGGCAGTTGAACGAACGAACAGAAAGATCGAGATCTTCTATCGTCATTTCAAGAATCTTCTCCTTGCCCTTATCGTCCTTTTCAACCATAAGCTCAGCGTTTGACGCCTTATCAGAAAGGTTTACAAAGAGGTTAAGGTGCTCGGTAAGTACCTTTGCCGCAAGAGATACAGCCTCTTCAGCGTTGATTACACCGTTTGTCCAAACATCAAGCGTAAGCTTGTCAAAGTCAGTAATCTGACCCACACGGGTATTGTCAACAGTATAGTTAACCTTTAACACGGGAGTATAGATTGAATCAATCGGTAGCACACCGATAACATTATTGCCGCTAAGCTGCTTGTTGCGCTCACCCGGAACATAACCCCTGCCCTTGTCAAGCGTTATTTCCATATTAAGCTTTGCGCCTTCGCCGAGTGTTGCGATGTGAAGCTCGGGGTTCAAAATTTCAACCTCGCTGTCACATTTAATATCGCGCGCTTTAACTTCGCACGGACCCTCGGCTACAATTTCAACCGTCTTGGGACAGGTTTCATGCAGCTTGGGAACAAGACTTTTCAAATTGAGAACAATTTCCGTAACGTCTTCCTTTACGCCGGGAATAGTTGAAAATTCGTGAAGAACGCCGTCAATCTTTACCGATGTAACGGCACAGCCTTCAAGAGAGGAAAGCAAAACTCTGCGTAAGCTGTTGCCGAGTGTATTGCCGAATCCACGCTCAAGCGGTTCAACAACAAATCTGCCGTACTTTCCATCCTCGGTCAATTCCGCGGTTTCAATTCTTGGCTTTTCAATTTCAATCATTCGCGAATCCTCCTGACATTATGCGGCCGCAAAAACAGCCAATGTATGTGTAATCTGTCTGTGAAATACGGGATTACTTGGAGTACAACTCAACGATGAGGTGTTCTTCAACAGGAAAGTCAATGTCCTCTCTCTGTGGAGCAGCAATTACCTTACCGCCGAGAAGATTTTCGTCTTTCTCAAGCCATTTGGGAGTAACAGTCGAAGCTGTTTCACCCTCTGCAATTGCCTTAAATCTTGTTGTTGAGCGGCTCTTTTCTCTAACCTGGATAACATCGCCTACCTTAACAAGATATGACGGAATGTTAACCTTTTTGCCGTTAACAGTAAAGTGAGCGTGACTTACAAGCTGTCTTGCTTCTCTTCTTGTTGCAGCAAGTCCGAGTCTGAAAACAACATTGTCAAGTCTGCGTTCAATAAGCGAGAGAAGTACAGTACCTGTCTTGCCCTCTGCCTTTTCGGCCTGCTCATAGTAAGCTCTGAACTGCTTTTCCATGATGCCGTAAATAAATTTAACCTTCTGCTTCTCAGTGAGCTGCATGCTGTATTCGCTCTTTTTTCTTCTCATCTTGCCGCCGGGGTTTCTGTTTGATGTTTTCTTAGAATAACCCATTACTGCGGGAGAAATACCGAGCGTTCTGCAACGCTTTGCGATAGGCTGCATATTTTTAGCCATTGAAATATCCTCCTTCTATAATACTATACACGTCTTCTCTTTGGAGGACGGCATCCGTTGTGCGGGATCGGTGTAACGTCTTTAATCATAGTTACCTCAAGACCTGCTGTCTGCAATGCACGGATTGCAGCCTCTCTGCCCTGTCCCGGTCCTTTTACATAAACATCAACATACTTCATACCGTGTTCCATTGCTGCCTTTGCAGCTGTTTCAGCTGCTGACTGAGCGGCAAACGGAGTTGACTTTTTAGAGCCTCTGAAGCCGAGCTCGCCTGCGCTTGCCCAAGAAACAGCGTTGCCCTGTGTATCGGAAATAGTAACAATTGTATTGTTAAAAGTTGACTGGATATGCGCTGCGCCTCTTTCAATGTTCTTGCGCTCACGGCGACGGCGAATAACCTTTTTACCACCCTTTGGTGCTGCCATAGTCCTTTGCCCTCCTTACTTCTTCTTATTAGCCATTGTCTTGCGGGGACCCTTACGGGTACGAGCGTTAGTCTTTGAACGCTGACCTCTTACGGGAAGTCCTTTTCTGTGACGAACGCCGCGGTAGCAGCCAATGTCAATAAGTCTTTTAATATCATAAGCGATGTCACGGCGAAGGTCACCTTCAACGCGGCAGTTATGCTCAATGTATTCTCTGAGCTTTGCAATATCCTCTTCAGTTAAATCTCTGACACGAGTGTCGGGATTAACACCTGTTGCAGCAATAATGTCGTCTGCAGTTTTACGGCCGATACCGTAGATATAAGTTAAACCGATTTCAACTCTCTTATCTCTTGGTAAGTCAACACCTGCTATACGAGCCATTCAGTTGCACCTCCATATAAATTTAAAAATTGTTTTTCTTTTGGTAATTAACCCTGACGCTGTTTGTGCTTGGGGTTTTCGCAGATTACTAAAATCTTACCTTTTCTTTTGATTACTTTGCACTTATCGCACATCTTCTTTACTGAAGGTCTGACTTTCATTTATAATCATTCCTTTCTGAAAATCGTGTTTCCCCGGCTTATTTGGAACGCCAGGTAATTCTTCCTCTTGTCAGGTCATACGGAGACATCTCCACAGTAACCTTATCACCCGGCAAAATGCGAATGAAATTCATTCTCAATTTGCCTGAAATAACAGCTAATATCACATGACCGTTCTGAAGCTCAACCTTAAACTGTGCATTGGGCAGAGCCTCTCTTACGATACCTTCTATTTCAATTACATCTTGCTTTGACATATCGTTAACCTCCGTTTTTAAATTGACTTAATGCTCTTTTTATCTGCGGATTGGTTTCAAGTGAACCCTCGATAACCGTGTTTGCAGGGGAAAGGTGAATAAGCTTTTTCTTTTTCGGTTTCTCGATTTTACGCGTCCGCCCGTCTGCGATATACGCATAACCGGACTCGACTTTAAGAACAACAAAAAAACCGTCCTTATCTCTTCCCGCTTTTGCTTTTACAATACTCCCTTTGACGATGCTCATAAAATTTCACCTTTATCAGCACAGCGTCATAATCTGGGGACCGTTTTGTGTAATAGCTACCGTATGCTCAAAATGAGCGGAAAGCTTGCCGTCTTTTGTCACGGTAGTCCACTCATCATCAAGGACCCTGACTTCAAAGGTTCCCTGATTGACCATGGGTTCAATAGCGATTGTCATACCCGGAATAAGTCTTACTCCCCTTCCGGGTGTACCGTAATTGGGTACGCTTGGGTCTTCGTGCAACTTCGCACCTACGCCGTGGCCGACAAAATCTCGTACCACCGAGTAACTGCGAGCTTCGACATACCTTTGTACAGCATTGCCGATGTCACCTATCCGGTTACCGGCAAGAGCCTTATTAATTCCCTCATAAAGGCTTTCCTTTGTGGCGTCGAGCAAAGCCTGTGCTTCAGCGCTTATTTTGCCGCAGGGAAATGTGTAGGCGTTGTCGCCGTGAAATCCCTCATAATAAGCGCCGACATCAACGCTTACTATGTCGCCTTCTTTAAGAACCTGTTTTTTGCTTGGTATGCCATGGATAACCACATTGTTTACGGAAATGCACGCACTTGCAGGAAATCCGCCGTAACCGAGAAACGAGGGAACTGCTCCCTGTTTCTCGATATATTTACGGACAATAGTATCTATTTCATAAGTAGTTACACCGGGCTTTACAGCCTCTCCCGCAACACAGAGCGCCTCAGCAGAAATTCTGCATGCATCTTTCATTTTTGAAAGTTCCCGTGCTGTCTTAATAACTACCATACCTTACGCCTCGATTGCTTTAAGTATGAGGGCGGTAGTGTCATCGACATTATCCTGTCCCTCTACATTGACAAGCTTGCCCTGCTTGCTGTAATAGTCTGCAAGGGGCTCTGTCTCCTTGTGATAAACTTCAAGACGAGCGAGTACGGTGTCGGGGTGGTCGTCCTTACGCTGAACAAGGGTGCCGCCGCAATCGTCGCAAACTCCGTCCTTCTTGGGCTTTAAGTTTACAAGATGATAGGGTCTGCCGCAATTTTCGCAGACACGGCGTCCGGACATACGGTTGATGATTCTTTCATCAGATACATCAATATTGATGACATACTGAATATCAACTCCCATATTGTCAAGAGCCTCGGCCTGAGGAATGGTTCTTGGGAAGCCGTCAAGAATGAAACCCTTTTTGCAGTCGTCCTCGGCAAGTCTTTCTTTAACTATGCCGATAACAACCTCATCGGGAACAAGCTTGCCCTCGTCCATATAGGACTTGGCTTTAAGACCCATTTCAGTGCCGTTTTTCAGCGCTTCACGAATCATGTTTCCGGTTGAAATTGTGGGAATACCAAAGTGCTCACAAAGTACAGCGGCCTGTGTGCCTTTACCTGCACCCGGAGCGCCTAACATGATGATGTTCATATTATTATACTCCTTTTTCAGTAATTAGTCAAGAAAACCTTTGTAATGACGCATCATCATCTGTGACTCGAGCTGCTTTACAGTATCAAGAGCAACACCTACTACGATGATGATTGATGTACCGCCGATTGCCATATTGCCCATACCTGTTGCCGCGCCGTAAATGTGCGGAACCAATGCGATAAAGGCAAGGAACAAAGCGCCGATGAGAGTTATTCTTGAGAGAATATTTCTGATGTAATCGGCTGTCGGAGCGCCCGGACGAATACCGGGAACCGTACCGTTGTTCGACTTTAGGTTGTTTGCCATTTCAACAGGATTATACTGAATTGTAGTATAGAAATAACCGAACATTATAATTAATAAGAAATACAATACCATGTACAGCCAACCGTTTGTGCTGAACGCTTCAAAGAATGCGCCCCAGAAACCGTCCTCTGCATTGTAGCCGAGGAAGAGGTTGATTGTACCGGGAATTGAAAGAATTGAGCTTGCAAAGATGATGGGAAGTACGCCGCCGAGAGCAACCTTTATGGGAAGGTGGCTTGACTGACCGCCGTACATCTTTCTGCCCACAACACGCTTTGCGTACTGAATGGGGATTCTTCTTTCGCTGTCCTGCATAAAGGTAATAACCCAGATAACAGCAATAAAAATGATAACCCAAAGCGGAACAAGGAAATAATACTGTGTAGAACCCTGTGAACCAAGGTTGAAGTATGTTCCGAGTGTTTCGATTGTAACGGGAAGCTGAGCAACGATGCCGGCAAAAAGGAGAATGGAAATACCGTTTCCGATACCGTACTTATTGATCTGCTCACCGAGCCACATCATAAGGGCAGTACCTGCTGTAAATACAAGCACGATTACAACTGCGGCAAACCACATATCGAAGCCTTCGTTGTAAATTGTAATGTGCTTACCGCTGTCGGTAATTGTATTTTTGAGGTATACATAATAAGCAGTACCCTGGATAAGACCGAGACCGACTGTTACATAACGTGTAATTGCACCGATTTTTCGTCTGCCTGCCTCGCCCTCCTTTGCCATTCTCTCAAGAGGAGGAATAGCAACGCAGAGGAGCTGCATTATGATGGAGCTGTTGATGTATGGGGTGATACCCATAGCAAACAGTGTTGCGTTAGCAAACGCACCACCTGAAAGCGTGTTAAGATAAGCCAGCATATTTGTGCTGGTGTCAGGATTGTCTGTAATCAGCTTCATTGCCTCTGCAAGAGCTGTTGCATCCAGAAACGGAACGGGGATAACCGAACCGATTCTGAATACGATGATAATTAAAAGTGTAAATAAGATTTTCTTTCTCAGGTCAGGAATTGCCCAAGCGTTTCTTATTGTTTTAAACACTTAAATCACCTCTGCCTTTCCGCCTGCAGCCTCAATAGCAGCTTTAGCTGATTCGGAAAAAGCAGATACCTTAACATTAAGTTTTTTCTCAAGCTTACCGTTGCCGAGAACCTTGACAGCGTCAAAACCGTTTTTAACAACTCCTGCATTTACAAGAGCTTCAATATCAACTGTTGCACCGTCTTCAAACTTTCTGTTCAAAGTACTGAGGTTAATTGCAACTACATTTTTAGCAAAGATGTTGTTAAAACCTCTTTTAGGTACACGACGCTGCAAAGGCATCTGACCTCCTTCAAATCCGGGGCGAACACCGCCGCCTGAACGAGCCTTCTGGCCCTTATGGCCCTTGCCTGATGTTTTGCCCCAGCCTGAGCCGTGACCTCTGCCGATTCTTTTTGAGTCCTTTTTAGAACCCTCAACCGGAGAAAGTTCATGTAACTTCATAAGATTGCACCTCCTTGCTTACGCGTCAATAACCTCTACGAGGTGAATGATTTTTGCTACCTTACCTTTTGTTGAAGCGTTGTCGGGCTGTGTTGTAACATCTCCGATTTTCTTCAATCCTAAAGCATGGGCTGTTGCAATCTGATCCTTTTTTGAGCCGATGAGACTCTTAACCAACTTAATTGTCATAATATGCAACCTCCCTATTATAAAATTTCCTTAACGGATTTGCCGCGGATAGCAGCAACTTCCTCAGCAGTTCTTAAAGCTGCAAGTCCTGCAAGAGTAGCTCTGACTACGTTGCAGGGATTGTTTGAACGAAGAGCCTTTGTTCTGATGTCCTTGATGCCTACTGCGTCAACAACGGCACGAACAGGACCGCCTGCGATTACACCTGTACCGGGGGCAGCGGGCTTCATAAGCACTCTGCCTGCGCCGAACTCACCGATGATCTCATGAGGAATTGTTGTTCCTCTCAGCGATACCTTAATAAGGTTCTTCTTAGCGTCCTCGATACCCTTGCGGATAGCATCGGGTACTTCGCCTGCCTTACCGATACCGAAACCTACTGTTCCGTTACCGTCGCCTACAACTACCAAAGCTGCAAACTTAAATATACGACCGCCCTTAACCGTCTTTGATACACGGTTAATAGTAACGACTCTTTCTTTTAATTCGCCTGTTACTTCTACTGTTTTAGCCAAAGTTATTCCTCCTCTTCCTTAGAAATTGAGGCCGCCCTCACGGGCGCCTTCGGCCAATTCCTTAACACGGCCGTGATAGATATTACCGCCTCTGTCAAATACAACATCAACGATATTTTTAGCCTTTGCACGCTCTGCGATAAGAGCGCCGACAGCCTTAGCTGCCGCTTTGTTTCCGCCGTTTCCTTCGATGGACTTGTCAAGGCTTGATGCCTGAGCAAGTGTAACACCGGCCACATCGTCAATAATCTGAGCGTAGATGTTGCTTCTGGAGCGGAATACGCACAAACGGGGACAAGATGCTGTGCCGCTTACTTTGCTGCGCACTCTCTTATGGCGTTTTGCGCGTGCCTTTTTTGTATCAGGTCTGCTTACCATTAATTATTCACTCCTTAATTATTTACCCTTACCGGCCTTGCCTTCCTTGCGGCGGATAACTTCGTCAGCGTACTTAATACCCTTGCCCTTATACGGCTCCGGCGGACGCTTCTCTCTTACTTCGGCAGCAAACTGACCTACCTTTTGCTTATCTATGCCGACAATAACGATTTTGTTGGGATCCGGAACTTCAATTTTGATGTCGTCGGTATCCTCAACAATTACCTGGTGTGAATATCCGAGGTTCATTACGCACTTGTTGCCCTGCTTCTGAACACGGTAACCTACACCGTTTACTTCAAGCTCCTTCTTATAGCCCTCTGTAACACCGATAACCATATTGTTTATAAGTGTTCTTGTGAGGCCGTGGAGAGAGCGGTTTTGCTTTTCGTCATTCGGGCGTGTTACTTCGATCACATCGCCCTTGATATCAACTGTAATTGCCTGATTGTATGCGAAGTCAAGCGTGCCCTTGGGACCCTTTACAGTAATTACGCCGTCTGCGATAGTTGCAGTAACTCCGGCGGGAATATTTATAGGTTTTCTTCCAATTCGAGACATTTTCGCACCTCCTCTTACCAAATGTAGGCGAGTACCTCGCCTCCGATATGCTCCTTGCGAGCCTCGCGGTCAGTCATAACACCCTTTGATGTTGAAATGATTGCAATACCGAGGCCCTTCATTACCTTGGGCATATCTTCTGCGTTGCTGTAAATACGCAAACCGGGCTTTGATACACGGCGAAGACCTGTAATTACAGGAGTTTTGCCGTCGTTGTATTTAAGTGTAACCTTAATTACGCCCTGCTTGCCGTCTTCTATAACTGTGAAATTCTTGATGTAGCCTTCATCTACAAGAATCTGACAAATAGACTTCTTGAGGTTTGAAGCGGGAATTTCAACGGAATCGTGCTTTGCTGAGTTTGCGTTACGAATTCTTGTAAGTAAATCAGCAATTGTATCTGTAATCTGCATTACCTTTTCCTCCCTTGCTTACCAGCTTGCTTTCTTTACGCCCGGAATTTCGCCCTTGTAAGCGAGCTCACGGAAGCAAATACGACAAATACCATACTTGCGGAGGTAGGCGTGTGGTCTACCACAGATATTACATCTTGAATACTCTCTTGTTGAGAACTTCTGCTTTCTCTGCTGCTTAACTTTCATTGCAGTTTTAGCCACAACAATCCCTCCTTACTTTGAAAACGGTGCGCCCATAAGAGCCAAAAGCTCACGAGCTTCTTCGTCTGTTTTAGCCGTGGTAACGAAGCAAATGTCCATACCGCGAACCTTGTCAATCTTGTCATAATCAATCTCAGGGAATATAAGCTGTTCCTTAAGACCCATATTGTAGTTACCTCTGCCGTCGAAAGAGTTGGGGTTAATACCTCTGAAGTCTCTTACACGGGGAAGAGCAACATTGAAGAGTCTGTCAAGAAACTCATACATTCTCTCGCCTCTGAGAGTAACCTTGCAGCCAATCGGCATGCCTTCTCTGAGCTTAAAGTTAGCAACTGATTTTCTTGCTCTGCATATGAGAGGCTTCTGACCTGTGATGGCAGAAAGATCTGTGCAGATAGCGTCAATTACCTTGGAGTTATCTTTAGCTTCGCCTGCACCTACATTGACAACGATCTTGTCAAGCTTAGGAATCTGCATTGTGCTCTTGTAGGAGAACTTTGTCATAAGAGCAGGTGCAACTTCTTTTGAATAATATTCTTTAAGTCTTGCCATATCTTATATCCTCCTTACAGTGATTCCTTGCACTTAGCGCAAATTCTGCCCTTAGAGCCATCCTCAAAAATCTTGTGAGCAACTCTTGTAGGCTGTTTGCAGCGGGGGCACACGATCTGAACCTTGGAAGCATACATAGCGCCCTCAGCCTTAACTATACCGCCCTGCTCGCCCATCTTTCTGGGCTTAACATGCTTGGAAACCATATTTACTTTCTCTACGATAACTTTTCCTTCTTTAGGGCTTACAGCCAATACCTGACCCTTTTTGCCCTTATCCTTACCGCTGATAACGATAACGGTGTCGCCTGTTTTTACATGAACCTTATTCATTGTGACACCTCCAATTAAAGTACTTCGGGAGCGAGAGAGAGAATCTTCATAAAGTCCTTGTCACGAAGCTCTCTTGCTACCGGTCCGAAGATACGAGTTCCTCTCGGGTTCTTATCTTCCTTAATAATAACTGCCGCGTTTTCATCAAAGCGGATGTATGTTCCGTCCTCGCGTCTTACGCCCTTTGCCGAACGAACGACTACGGCCTTAACAACATCACCTTTTTTAACAACACCGCCGGGTGCTGCTTTTTTAACCGAGGCAACGATTATATCGCCAATGTTGGCATATCTCCTTCTGGTACCGCCGAGTACACGAATGCACATAAGTTCCTTTGCGCCGGTGTTGTCGGCAACCTTGAGGATGGTTTGCTGTTGAATCACAGTGTATTCCTCCTTTTCTCAAAGCCGCTAAACTTATTTAGCTTTCTCAATAATCTCGACGAGTCTCCATCTTTTATCCTTAGAAAGAGGACGGGTCTCCATAATCTTTACACGGTCGCCTACGTTGCACTCGTTTTTCTCGTCGTGTGCCTTAAAACGAACCGTACGCTTAACAATTTTGTTATAAAGCTTATGCTTTACGCTGTCTTCAACAGCAACAACAACAGTTTTGTCCATCTTGTTGCTTACAACTTTTCCGACAACGGTTTTTCTCATGTTTCTTTCACTCACTGTTAAGTCCTCCTCTCTTAAGCTTCTGTGCCGTTAAGTTCACGCTGGCGAAGAATTGTGGAAACTCTTGCAATGTCCTTTTTTACGGCACCGATTCTGGATGAGTTTTCGAGCTGGTTAACAGCAAGCTGGAAACGAAGATTGAATAATTCTTCCTTGAGTTCTGTGAGCTTTGTCTGAAGCTCTTCAACTGACATTTCTCTTATCTCTGATGCTTTCATTACTGCTCACCCTCCTCTTTCTTAACAAACTTGCACTTGATGGGAAGCTTCATAGCAGCAAGTCTGAGAGCTTCTCTTGCAGTTGCTTCATCAACGCCTGCAAGCTCGAACATTACTCTGCCGGGCTTAACTACTGCTACCCAATATTCGGGAGAACCTTTACCTGAACCCATTCGTGTTTCAGCGGGTTTTGCTGTAACGGGCTTATCGGGAAAGATTTTAATCCAAACCTTACCAAATCTTTTGCAGTAACGCGTCATAGCGATACGGGCTGCTTCAATCTGGTTTGAAGTGATCCATGCAGGCTCTGTTGCCTGAAGACCGTACTCACCGTAAGTAACCTTGTTACCACGGAGAGCCTTACCTGTCATACGACCTCTGTGTACTCTTCTGTACTTAACTCTCTTTGGTAATAGCATTACTTTCTGCCTCCTTCTCTGCGGGGCTTTCTTGACTTAACTTCGTTTAAAACCTCACCCTTGTAAAGCCAAACCTTAACGCCGATTTTACCGTAGGTTGTGTTAGCCTCTGCAAAACCGTAGTCAATGTCTGCACGAAGTGTCTGAAGCGGAATAGTACCCTCGTGGTACTGCTCTGAACGAGCGATTTCAGCACCGCCGAGACGGCCTGAACACATTACTTTAATACCCTTTGCTCCGCGGCGCATTGCGTTGCCAATAGACTGCTTCATAGCGCGGCGGAAAGAAATTCTCTTCTCAAGCTGCTGAGCAATGCTCTCTGCTGTGAGCTGAGCGTCAAGCTCGGGCGCCTTAACTTCAACAATATTGATAGCAACGGGCTTGTTGAGCGTAGCCTCGCACTGTGCCTTGAGCTTCTCGATTTCCGAGCCGCCCTTACCGATAACAAGACCGGGCTTTGCGCAGTGAATGCTGATTCTTACTCTTTTGCCGTCACGCTCAATTTCAATCTTTGAGATACCGAAGTTGTAAAGCTGAGCCTTCAGAGTTTTACGGAGGTTGTAGTCCTCAACGAGTGTAGCACCGAAGTCTTTCTTGTTTGCAAACCAACGGGAATCCCAATCTTTAATTACACCGACACGAAGACCGTGCGGATTAACTTTCTGACCCATACTAAAACCTCCCCTTAGTCTTCTTTTTCCTTGAGAACGAGGGTAATGTGAGAAGTTCTCTTGTTGATTCTGAACGCTCTGCCCTGTGCTCTCGGACGAATTCTTTTAAGGATGGGGCCTGCTGTTGCGTTGCACTCTGCAACGAAAAGCTTGGATACATCCATATCATGGTTGTTCTCAGCATTTGCCATAGCTGAATGGAGCAGCTTTAAAAGCGGCTCGCAAGCGGCCTTGGGAGTGTGCTTAAGAACAGCTTCCGCATATCTGACATCCTTGCCTCTGATGAGGTCAAGAACAACGCCGATTTTGCGGGGTGAAATACGAACAAATTTAGCATTTGCCTTTGCTTCCATCTGCAATACTCTCCTTCCGCTTATTTGCTTGTCTTTGAACCGGCGTGTCCCTTAAAGGTTCTTGTAGGAGCAAACTCACCGAGCTTGTGTCCTACCATATCTTCAGTTACATATACCGGAACATGCTTACGGCCGTCGTGAACGGCGAATGTGTGACCTACAAACTCAGGAAAGATTGTTGAACTTCTTGACCAAGTCTTTAAAATTCTCTTCTCGCCTGATTCGTTCATTTCAAGAACCCTTTTGAGCAGTACAGGCTGAACAAAGGGACCCTTTTTAGTACTTCTACTCATAGTTATAAGCTCCTTTCTCTGCCTTACTTACCGTTTCTTCTGCGAACGATAAGCTTATCGCTGCTCTTATTATTCTTACGAGTCTTGTAACCGAGAGCCGGCTTACCCCAAGGAGTAACAGGTCCCGGACGGCCGACCGGTGATTTACCCTCACCACCGCCGTGCGGGTGGTCGTTCGGGTTCATAACAGAACCGCGGACTGTCGGACGCCAGCCCATATTTCTCTTACGGCCTGCCTTACCGATTTTTACATTCTCGTGGTCAACATTTCCTACCTGGCCGATAGTAGCCATGCAGCTTTCAGGAACATTTCTGAGCTCGCCCGAAGGAAGTCTTAACAAAGCGAGTCCGTTTTCTCTTGCCATAAGCTGAGCCATGTTACCTGCCGAACGAGCAAGCTGTGCGCCTCTGCCGGGGTAAAGCTCAACATTGTGGATAAATGTACCTACGGGAATTGCTGTAAGCGGAAGTGCGTTGCCGGGCTTAATATCAGCATTTTCACCTGCGAGTACCTTATCGCCTACTTTAAGTCCCTCGGGAGCGATAATGTAAGCTTTCTCTCCGTCGGTGTACTCTACAAGAGCGATAAATGCCGAACGGTTAGGATCGTACTCAAGTGTCTTTACTGTGCCCTCAACATCAAACTTCTGACGTTTGAAATCAATGATACGGTACTTTCTGCGGTTACCGCCGCCTCTGTGACGAACGGTGATTCTGCCGTAGCTGTTACGGCCTGACTTCTTGCTTAAAGGAGCAAGGAGACTCTTTTCGGGCTCAACCTTTGAAAGGACCGAATAATCTGTAACCGACATATTTCTTCTTGAGTTAATGGTCGGCTTATAAACTTTAATGGCCATTTGGTTTCACTCTCCTCATGATGGCTTTGCGGGAAAATGGCGTTTCCCATACATTCTGCCTGAAAATTTTAAATTCAGACTTACATCATGCCTTCAAAAAATTCGATAGGCTTGCTGTCTTCTGTTAATGTGATGATTGCTTTCTTCCAGCTCTTTGTGTAGCCGCCGTTGTTTCTGCCCTGACGACGGAACTTGCCGCGAACGCTTACGGTATTAACCTTTGCAACCTTAACCTTGAAGATCTCTTCGCAAGCTTTTGCAATTTCAATTTTGTTAGCTGTTTTAGCTACCTCGAAAGTATATACCTTATTAACTGCGCCGAGCATACTTTTTTCAGTGATAACAGGGCGGATTACGATATCATGAGCTATCATGCATATACCTCCTCTATCTTGCTTACGGCATCCTTAACGATTACGAGCTTGTCAGCGTGGAGAATGTCATAAACATTCAATGTGTTGACCTGAGCTGTCTTTACGCCGGGGATGTTGTTAGCTGATTTAATAACCTTGCTGTCAACCTCGGGCAAAACTATGAGAGCCTTTTTGTCAGCCTCAATTGCCTTGAGCATAGCAACGATTGTCTTTGTCTTGTAATCATCCATTGTGATTGCGTCAACAACGATGATCTCGTTTTCTTTAGCCTTTGAAGAGAAAGCCGACTTCATAGCAAGTCTTCTTACCTTCTTATTTACAGAAAATCTGTAATCTCTTGGCTTGGGAGCAAAAACGACGCCGCCGTGTGTCCACTGCGGAGCACGAGTTGAACCCTGTCTTGCTCGTCCTGTACCCTTCTGTCTCCACGGCTTTTTACCGCCGCCGGAAACCTCGGATCTTGTAAGAGCGGACTGTGTACCCTGACGCTGTGCTGCAAGATAGTTAACTACCATCTGGTGCATAACTGCTGCGTTGGGCTCAATACCGAATACGGAATCAGCGAGATCGATTGTGCCGACCTTCTTGCCTTCCATATTTACTACTGATAAACTTGGCATTTATAATCCCCCTTCCTTAAGCCTTAACGGAATCTTTGAGAACAACGATTCCCTTGTTTGGTCCGGGAACAGCACCCTTTACAGCGATGAGGTTGTTTTCAGCGTCAACCTTTACAACTGTGAGATTCTGAACTGTTACCTGTTCTGCACCGAGGTGACCTGCCATTCTCTTGCCCTTCCAAACTCTTGAGGGAGATGAGCAGGCACCGATTGAGCCGCCGTGACGAACGCAGGGGCCGGTACCGTGTGATTCTTTAAGACGATGGAAGTTCCATCTCTTGATAACACCTGCTGTACCCTTACCTTTGCTCTTGCCGGTTACATCAATCTTGTCGCCGGGGGTGAATACATCTGCTTTAACGAGGTCGCCTACATTGTAAGCGTCTGTGTCGGTAAAGCGGAACTCTTTGAGAGTTTTCTTGGGAGCTACGCCTGCTTTGTCGAAAAATCCCTTCATAGGCTTTGTAACCTTGTGGGGCTTTAAGTCGCCGTATCCGAGCTGAACGGATGCGTAGCCGTCGTTTTCAACTGTTTTCTTGGCTGTAACCACGCAAGGGCCTGCCTCGATAACAGTTACGGGAATTACTACTCCCTTTTCATCGAAAATCTGTGTCATACCGATTTTCTTGCCGATGATTGCTTTCTGCATGAATATATCCTCCTTGTAGGTTATTGGTTGGCTTGCGCCAACATGACCCTGTCTGCTTGTAGGTTGGTATCAGCGATTATAATTTAATCTCGATATCAACGCCGGCAGGGAGCTCTAAGCTCATAAGAGCCTCGACTGTCTTGTTTGACGGTCTTAAGATGTCGATAAGACGCTTGTGGGTTCTCATCTCGAACTGCTCACGGCTGTCCTTGTACTTGTGAACAGCACGGAGAATTGTTACGATCTGCTTCTCGGTAGGAAGCGGAACCGGACCGGATACTCTTGCGCCTGTGCGCTTAGCTGTTGCCACGATTCTCTCTGCCGACTGATCGACGAGCTGATGATCATAACCCTTTAATCTTATTCTAATCTTTTCCTTGACTGCCATTATCGTCGCCTCCTTAAAATTCTTGCGAGCTTTTTCTTGCTTATCAAACTCTGCCGCAGTTGAACGCGGCGGATATTTGGTTTGCAAGCCGTAGCTCTTCGTAGTTGGCGGGCGTTTGCTCTCAAAACTTTTTTTGAAACTCTGCCGGGTGTTTCATCACCCTGCATTAAAAAACCCGTTTAACTATTCAGTTAACCGGGAATGTCCTGAAAGCTTTTGAGCACAGCTATGGCAAAGCAACCCTATTGACATAGTTACACTCTGATTGATTCAAAATAAATCGCCCGGTTTAAAATCGGACATACTCCACGGAAAAACCGGCGAATTCGCCGCAACCTCCCGCTTCATCGCATATCTTGTGCAGTCACGCAAGTGTTATTATACTATGTATCGGCAATTTATTCAAGGTTTTATAAAAATAAGTCTGTGTAGAATTTTTAAACATTTTTCGAGTTGTTTTTATGCAATATATACATATTGTCAAATTCATCGGCATAAAGTATAATTATGTTAGCAGATACTGATTCATCGACGCTTTTTTCATTATAATATAAACAGTAATTATAATTATAATAAAAGAAGATATATTTGCAAATCACATATTGTTATAAAAATGAAAGCAAAGTGAAATTCGGAGGTATTTATGATCCATGTATATTACGGCGACGGCAAAGGCAAAACGACCGCTGCCGTAGGGCTTGCCGCTCGTGCAGCAGGCAGTAAAATGAAGGTTTTATTTGTACAGTTCCTGAAAACCGAGTTTTCTGGTGAGCGCCACACGCTGAGCCACACGGAAAACGTAACGCTTACACTTTGTCCTCTTGAATTGAAATTCACATTTCAAATGGACGAAAACGAAAAGGCTCAGGCTGCAAAGATTTTTAAGGGAATTTTTGAAAGCAGCGTTACAACGGCGCTCACTGAGCGTTATGATATGGTAGTACTTGACGAGATATTTGATGTTATAAACTGCGGGATGGTGTCGGAAGCAGATGTGTTTGAATTTGTCACAAACGCTCCGGCAAGTATGGAAATTGTTATGACCGGTCACAATCCACCTGAAAAATTTATTGAAACGGCGGACTATGTAACGGAATTTAAAAAAATAAAACATCCTTACGACCGCGGCATAACGGGCAGGATCGGAATAGAATTCTAAACGGTTTTCCTTGTAATTAAAATAAGTTAACGGCTGACAAAGCAAACGCTCTGCCAGCCTTATTTTATTTACATAATGTTTCTTTGATTGAATCTTTTATAATTGAAAGTCCCTTAATCAGCATATCATCTTCGATTACAAGCGGAGGCATTATTTTTAAAACAGCGCCGTCTCTTCCCGCACATTCACATATGAGCTTTTTCTCAAAGCATTTTTCAATTACTTCTTCCGAAAGAGAAGGTGAAATTGCACCGAAGTCAATGCCCCAGATAAGTCCGATACCTCTTAACTGAAGTCTTGAATCAAGCGGCAGAATATTCTCGGTAACATACTTCTTCACAAGCTCGCCCTTGCGGTTGGTTTCGGCTTCAATGTTGTTTTCGAGCAAATAATCAATCGCAGCAGCGCCGGCAACAAATGAAAGCTGATTTCCTCTGAATGTTCCGTTATGCTCACCCGGTTTCCAATGGTCAAGCTCGTCTGTGTGCAACACAATAGCAAGAGGCATTCCTATTCCGCCTATTGATTTTGACATAACAACAATGTCGGGAGTAATTCCCGCACGCTCAAACGAGAAGAACGAGCCGCTTCGGCAGCAGCCTACCTGAACATCATCAACAATCATCAAAATATCGTTTTTGGTGCAAAATTCTCTGACGCCGCGCAAAAACTCGTTGTCAAAAACTCTTATTCCGCCCTCAGCCTGTGTTGTTTCCATAACAACAGCCGCCGGCTTTTCTACGCCTGAGTGGTCATCGTCAATTAGCGTCTGCATATATTTGATTACATCAAATCCCTCAAACATATAGGGCGCAGGAATATGCGTACAGTCAGTAAGTGAAGCGCCCGCACCGTTTCTTGCATACATCTCGGAAGTAAGTGACAAAGAACCGAGCGTCATACCGTGAAAACAGCCCATAAATGCAAAAATATTTCTGCGCTTGGTAGTCTTTCTTGCAAGTTTAATTGCCGCTTCAATCGCATTGGTTCCCGTGGGGCCTGTAAACTGAATTCTGTACTTATAGCCCCTCGGCTCAATGATTTTCTTTTCAAGAGCGTCAATAAAGTCACGCTTCGGCACGGTGTACATATCAAGCGCATGAATTATTCCGTCAGTAGCAAGATAGTCAACTACTTTTCCTTTAATATAGTCATTGTTATGACCGTAGTTTACGGCGCCTGCACCGCAGAAAAAGTCGATGTACTTTTCACCGTTTTCATCTGTCATCACAGCGCCCTTTGCATCAGTAAACACCTTTGGAAAATGTCTGCAGTAAGAACGCACCGATGATTCATATTGCTCAAAAGTATTTGTATTCATATCCTTTATGCCCTCGTAATTTCTATTTTACTTATATACCCTAAAATCGGTCCTTGCATTACAGCCGTAATCTGCTTAGGCTCATCCGGCAGTACTACAATAAGCTGACAACCGGAGCGGACAACGTACCCATCGTCGCCTTCGTTGTTTTTTAGCTTCTTGCACTCATCAACACTTTGCGGTTTCAATAACCGAGAAAGAATATTTGAAATATTTCTTTCGTCGCCAAACTCAAGTCCGCCTATAATAAAGACAATATTACATTCTTTAAACGAATCTGTCAATATTTTTCTTAAAGCTTTTTTATCGGTTACAAACGAAATGTCGTTGGTTTCAAGAAATGTCCCCAAAAAGCTTTTTTTCAGCGCCTTTTCACAAAGTGAGGTTTTTCGCGCGTTATAAAATACTGTTTTACATTCCACCATACCACACTCCCCGCTATTGTGCCTGCTCTGACTGCTGAGTCGTCGCGTACTCGGGCTTCAACACAGCCTCAAATTTAGGTGCAATAGTCATATCGGTCGTAACCTTGCTGAAATCGAGACCCCATTCCTTGAATACATAATCGTAATACTCGTCGCTCGGTTTTGTAGGATCTTTCGGCGCCTTTGCGGATTTTCCGTATTCAATCTTCTGTGTGCTGATTACATCTCCCTTATAATTAAGGAACTTAACGGTAAGGTATACTTTCTTTTCCGTAGTAGGCTGTTTGTTTTCGGAACTGCTTTTTCCTGATGTTTCGGATTCTTCCGTAGTAGGCTCTACTACCTTTTGATCCTTAAAATCGTAATCGCCTGTGTACCAGTCAATCTTTCCTGACTCGTATGCTGTGCAGAAATCCGTGACTTCGGGTCTTGTTCCGCCGTAAGCTGAGTAATACACCTGCGGCCAAACCGCATTTTTATTAAGAGAAGCCCTGCTGATGTCCACCTTTGCGGATTCTCCGTCTCTTACCTTTCTTGCAACAATTACCGTTCTGAAGTTTGTAAATTCATATGAGCAGGTTGAAAGGGTCAAAAGCTCATCGTCCTCGTTGACATCAACGGGACAGTTAAACAGCGAACGCACCCTGACATTATAAACATAGTTCATAAAGTCCTTCTCATTTTGGAAATCGCCTATCATATAGTTAAAAAACTCGCCCTGAGATGAAAGCGTATTTGTCTTAAAAACGGATATTATCTTGTACGTTCCCTGTGCTTCGGGAGTATCAAATTCTATTGTGGGCGACTTTTTGTAAAAATCAAGGTCTCCTGTCGTACCGCCGTATTTCATCAAATCACCGAACATTGAACCGTCCTGAATGTGGTGTCCGTGTACCACTATGTTTTTGCTGTCGGTTCCTTTTTCACAGCGATAATCAATAAAGATACTTCCGAACGAATCGTAATATTCTTTGTAATTGTGCGAAAGATAATACTGGTAGTTCCTGTTGTCCTCCTTGTGCCAAAGCACCGGATAGTCAACCTTTGTATTGTCAATCTCAATCCAGCCCACTATTTCATCGTTTATTTTCAGGAGTTTATCCCAGTTGATAACATCGTCAACCTTAGGCTTATTGCCGTCTG
Source organism: uncultured Ruminococcus sp. (assembly GCA_944415425.1). GTDB lineage: Bacteria > Bacillota > Clostridia > Oscillospirales > Acutalibacteraceae > Ruminococcoides. Next base: position 20,998 of record CALYBP010000015.1, read on the forward strand.
AATCTTCCTCATCTGTTCCGTGAGCTATTTTTTGAATTTCAGCGTTAAGCGCCGCGTTTTGCATACTCAAAAATACCATATTGTACATAAGCAGAGATAACGCTGAAACAAAAACAAGAAACGAAGCGATTACAACGCTCTTTCTTGCGATTTCTTTTCCTCCGTCACCCTTCATAGGGATAAAACGGTAAGCAAAGCCCGTTCTCTCGGGAACAAACTCTTTTTTGCTGAATCCGTCCGGATAATCCTCGGCGGAATTTTCAAAAACCTCTTTTGTTCTTACCGCGGCGAGCGAAATAACATCGTCGTCATTTTCACCCGTAAGGCTTGCCTGGGGAAGCACAGCGACCTGGATTCCTTTAAACATAAAGCAATAGCCCTTGTAGCCGTTTCCGAATTCACCGAGCTTAAACACCTTTGACTTCTTTTTGTACAGTCTGTATTCGTTTTCAAGCTCCGAAAGTTCTTCTTCTGACGCACCGCGCTTTTTTGCCTCGGCAAACGCTTTGTCCCTGTTCTTCCAGTAATTTTTAGGCGTGGGATCGTTTTCGCTTCTTTCAGCCTCGGCAACCGTCTCCACAAAATATTTCCTGAATGAGCTGCTGTCGGTAGTACTCAAAGCGTTCGCAATAATTACAACATCGGGTTTTGTTTCCGATTTTGCAATCTCGTTAAGTGCCGACTTGATTTTACTTCCTCTCAGCACGGTGTTTTTCACTCCGGTCAGGGTATAGCCGTATTTGTCAAGCCTTTCTTTAAGCTCGGGCTTTTTGTCTTCAAGGTCAACGGCGTTTTTGCTTCTGACAACCGAAATTATTTCAATATTAATCAAGTTCACTGACCTTCACCTCTTTGTATCAGTCCTCTGATGAAATAAATGTTGTTTTAAGATTTTGCAGCGCCTCTTCAACAAGCGGTGCAAAACCTGCCTTTTCCTGAGCTTCCTTTACATATTTCAGCACGGGTCTTGTGCGTGGGTGCTTCGGAGTAAACACGGTACAACAATCCTCGTACGGCTCTATTGAAGTTTCGTAGGTATCTATTTTATATGAAATATCAATTATTTCCTGCTTGTCCATACCGATAAGCGGTCTGAATACAACCATATTTGTTGCTTCGTCCGTACAGCCGAGTGCACCGATTGTCTGGCTTGCGACCTGTCCGAGGCTTTCGCCCGTGATAAGCGCAGAGCAATCGTTTTTGAGTGCGATTTTTTCCGACATCTCCATCATAAGGCGGCGCATAATTATGGTAAACAGCTCCTCGGGACAATCATTCCTGATTTTTTCCTGAATCTTTGTAAACGGCACGGTGTACATTGTCATCGGACCTGCGTACCTACTCACCTTTTTAAGAAGTCTTACAACCTTTTCTTCTGCTCTTCTGCTTGTATAGGGAGGGCTTGCAAAGTGAACTGCCGTAAGTCTTATTCCCCGCTTTGCCATCATATAAGCCGCAACGGGAGAATCTATACCTCCGCTTATAAGTATCGCCGCTTTTCCGCCCGTGCCTACGGGAATACCGCCTGCACCCTTTTCGGGGTCGCAATGTATGTAAGCACCGAAGTCACGGATTTCTACATTTACCGTAACCTCGGGATTGTGAACATCCACCTTTAAATGAGGAAATTTTGAAATAAGCTCACCACCGAGCTCTCGGCATATTTCAGGCGATTTATACGGGAATTTTTTGTCGCTTCGCTTTGCCTCAACCTTAAATGTCGAAGCCGCCTTTAATGTTTTTTCAAGATAAACAGGCGCCGTATTCAACACGGATTCAAGCGTTTTTTCATCGCACACAGCCGCTCTTGAATAAGCGACAATTCCAAACACCCTTGAAATTCTGTCACACGCCTCGTCAAGGTCGATGTCATCGTAAAGGGGCTTTACATAAATAGTTGACTGAGCCGAGGTTATTTCAAATTTTCCGACGGAATTTAAAACATTTTTTATATTCTTTTTTAAAACATCTTCAAACGAACGGCGGTTAAGACCCTTTAGTACGATTTCGCCGTCTTTTAAAAGTATAATCTCTTTCATATAATTTCCTTAAGCCGTAAAATAAATTTATATTTACCTGTGAGCAAGCATCTTGAGTCCCTGCTCAATACCGCTGCAAAGCGCGTCTATATCGTCTTTTGTGCTGTATTTTGAAAAACTTATTCTCAACGCGCTGTCGGCGCGTTCCTTTGAAAGTCCCATTGCTCTGAGTACATGGCTGGGTTTTCCTTTTGCGCAGGCACTTCCCGAAGAAACATACACATCAAGCTCCTCAAGAAAATGCAGCATCGTTTCGCTTCTGACTCTGCCTGCCGAAACATTGATAATATACGGAAGTGCATTTTCGGGGGAATTTATGATTACTCCGTCAATATTCTTAAGCTTTTGCAAAGCATATCTGTTAAGCTCCCGTACGGCGTTATAGTTTTCTTCAATTTTAAACTCACCGCAGGCAGCCCCGAACGCTGCAATAAGAGGCAGCGCCTCTGTGCCAGGTCTTAGCTTTTTTTCCTGTTCACCGCCGTACTGTACAGGTACGATACGAATTCCTTTTTTTATGTACAGCGCTCCGCAGCCCTTCGGCGCATGAACCTTGTGCGCGCTTACGGTAATCAAATCAGCGTTCAGCCTTTTTGCATTGATGGGAATTTTTCCAAACGCCTGAACTGCGTCGGTGTGACAGACTACATTGCTGTTTTTTTCCTTGACGGCAGAGAAAATATCACTCACGGGCATTACCGCTCCCGTTTCGTTATTTACACACATCACGGAAACCAAAACAGTTTTGCTGTCAACAGTACTGAGCACACTCTCTGTCCGCACAATACCGTCTTTGTCGGGAGAAATTCTCACAACTTCAAACCCATCACATTCAAGCCTTTGGGCGGCTTCGGTAATACTGCTGTGCTCTACGGAAGAAATTATGATTTTATCTCCTGTGCGCTTTTTAGCTTGTGCCGTGCCGAACAGCGCTAAATTATTTGCCTCTGTGCCTCCGCTTGTAAAAATAATCTCTTCGCTGTTGGCCGAAAGCGTGCGTGCAATAATTTTTCGAGCCTGTTCAAGCTCGTGCTCAGCCTCAATACCTTTTAGATGCAGAGAGGAAGGATTGCCGTAATTTTCAGTCATTATCCTGTAAGCCGTTTTCGCCGCTTTTTCGGATACAGCCGTCGTAGCGCTGTTGTCAAGATAATGTTCCAAAGCTCTTCCTCCGCCTCATAAAATTTGCATATAAATATACATTTATCATTATACAACATCTAAAAAGAAAAATAAAGTGAAAATTTTAACATAAATATCTTATATTTGAGCAGAATAAAAGTTAAGAACAAATAATAAGGCAACAAACCGATAAAGGAGCGATACTGTGGTTACCCCGAAAGAATATGAAAAAATCGTAAATAAAAACTCCCCGAAAAGTAAATGTCTGAAAAACTGCGCAAAAGCATTTCTTATAGGAGGCGCACTGTGCACGGCAGGGCAAGTCTTTTTTTCTCTTTACGGGAAAGCGGGACTTGATGAAGAAACATCAAAAACACTTACCTCGGTAACTATGATTTTTCTGGGCATACTGCTTACTGCCTTAGGAGTTTACGACAAGCTCGCAAAGCACGCAGGAGCGGGCACTCTTGTGCCGATAACGGGGTTTGCAAACGCCGTTTCATCTCCTGCAATTGAATTTAAGTCAGAGGGATATATAACGGGACTGGGAGCAAAAATGTTTATAATAGCAGGTCCTGTAATTGTATACGGCACGGCGGCGTCGATGATTTACGGAGCCGTGCTTTGGACTCTTCATCTTTTAGGCATTACATTATTCTGAGTTAAAGCATACACAAATTTTCACCGCATATAAATTATATAATGCAATAAGAATAACATAGGGTGCGTTGCAGCCGATTCAGTAAGAATCTATGCTGACTTAAAAGTTCAACGGGCATTATAAGCTGGTGATTTTTTGAAGAAAAGATGTAAACTAAAAAAATTCTTTAAAACGGCAGTATCCTGCATACTGCTGATTACTGCCGTTTGCTGTATATTCTGTCGTATGCCCCAATGCTTTACAAGTGATGACTCGGCGGTTCTTGCCGCCGCATTCACTCTTACAGACGGTGATTATTCAGGGTATGAGGACACAAGCGCCGATAACATCACGGAAAGCACCGATGAAACGAAAAAAGACACTTCAGAACAACAAAACCAAGAAACCGAAAAAGTTAAAAAACAGCGTGATAAATCGGATTATTATGATTCATTTTCAGAGCACAGCGGCGAATCGAAATACAGCATAGCACAGCAGAATATAAGCGGAAACGGCACAGAGGTCGAAAATTTTTTTGTAAACAATAAAACAGGTATTAATGTGGATTTTGGCAGTTTGTTAAAATCAAAGCTTACATTTGACATAAAAAAAGACGCCGACACTCCTCAGGTGCTTATCTACCACACCCACACAAGCGAAGCGTACATGGACGAAGACGTTGACTTTTTCTACGAAAGCTTTTACTCACGAACACAAAATAACGATTTTAATGTTGTTGCTGTCGGTGAGGTTATAGCTGATACGCTTGAAAGCAAAGGAATAAAAACTCTGCATGACAAAACCGTACACGACTCTACATACAACGGCGCGTACGACCGAAGCGTTCAAACCGTACTCAGCGATATGGATGAATATGAAGATATAAAGGTAGTTATTGACATTCACCGAGACGCTTTGGGAACCGAGGAGCAGAAAATAAAGCCTGTATTTGAATACAACGGCAGAAAAGGCGCTCAAATTATGATACTTGCGGGCTGTGATCCGTACGGTGAGCGAGGATTTGACAACTGGAAAAACAACCTTAATTTCGCACTAAAAATTCAGAATACAGCCGAACAGCTTTATCCCGGAATGACAAGACCGCTCAGTTTCGGAAATTTTGCTTACAACGAGTATGTATGCGACGGCTCGCTTTTAATTGAAGTGGGCACGGAGGCAAACTCCATTGATGAAGCTGAATACACGGCAGAACTGCTTGCAAATGTACTGTATAAAGTATTGACCTAAGGTTCTTACACCTTAGGTCAATTACATATATACTGTCTGTATCAGAACACAACGGTAAATGTAGTGCCATCCTGACCGCTTTCTACGGAAATACTGCCGCCGTGACGTTCTGTTATATGCTTAACAATCGCCAGTCCGAGACCGGTTCCGCCCGTTTCTTTAGAACGGCTTTTGTCCACACGGTAAAATCTCTCGAATATTCTTTTATGGTGCTTTGCGGGTATTCCGATGCCTGTATCAGAGACTTTAATTATGCAATGTTCGTCGTTTTTTTCTACCGTTATTTTAACGCTTCCGCCCGGTCGGTTGTATCTTATGGCGTTGTCGCAGAGATTATAAATAAGCTCGTAAAATTGATTTCTGTTTCCTTTCATAACAGCTTTTTGCGTTTGGGTGGAAATAGTAACTTCATGTTTTAGGGCGTTTGTACGCAAATCTTCGGCAACTTCATTTGCAACACCCGCTATATCAAATGAAACATACTCCTCCTCGGAAAGTGTTTCGTCAAGCTGTGAAAGCTTAATAATATCGCCTATAAGCGTGAGGAGTCTGCCGGATTCCTTGTGGATTCTCCGTGCAAAGCCCTGCACATCGTCAGGGCGTGCAAGACCGCTTGCAATAATCTCGGCATAACCCGAAATTGAGGTCAGGGGTGTTTTTAACTCGTGAGTGACATTAGCGGTGAATTCACGGCGCATTTTTTCCGCTTTTTTCTTTTCGGAAACATCAATAATAATACAGATAACTCCGTTTTGCTTTTTATTTGAGTAAACGGGATTTGTTATGATTTGCAACACCCTGCCGTTGATTGAAATATCTCCGCTCATCGCCGTTCCGTTTAAAGCGCTGTCAATGCACTCTATAACGGTTTCGTTTCTCGAATATTCAAGCAGTCCCTTGCCGTCTGTCTTGGTAACATCGGCGCCCACAAGCTTGTTTGCCGAATTATTGCTCATAAGCACCTTCTTATCCATATCAATAAGTATAAAACCCTCCGACATGTTTTGGATAAGCGTATTTATTTTGTCCCTTTCAAGCTGGAGCTTTCTGACCTGTTTTTTTATCTCCTTTTGCTGGCTGTTGATGGTTTTTACAATCGGTTCAAGCTCCTCATACGGAGTATCTTCGAGATTTTGTGACATATTTTCAATCGGCTGTATTATATTTTTGGCGGCTATTCTCGACAAAATAATGCACACGGCAATTACAGCCGCTACAACCGCCGCAATCACGGGGAGAATCCTGACAAAAACATAAACTATACTGTCATATGTTTTTGACACTCTCAAAACGTTTCCGTCATAAGTTTTTACCGCATAATAGCAGGTGTTTGTATTTAGAGTGGCCGACATACGGCTGCTTGAACCGCTGCCCTCTTCAAGAGCCTGCAAAAATTCAGGGCGATCCTTGTGGCTTGGCAGATCGGAAGCCTTTGTTTGGCTGTCATATACTACGGTTCCGTCCGATAAAATTATTGTCAATCTTGCGTCTCCGTCAGAAAAAGCCATTTTGACAGGTTCTAAATTATCCTTATCGTAAATATTTGACACCGTCTGAGCAAGGGTTTTAAGCTCGTTTGCCTCCTGTCTTGAAAACAAAAGCCAAAAAGCGGCTGTCATCAAAACAGCCGTAAGCAATATGGAAACGGTAGCCACCACCGCAAATCTTTTCAATATTTTTTTACGAAGCTTCACTTAATCATTCACCAGCCTTGTAGCCTACGTTGCGCACGGTCTTTATAAGATTGCCGCAGCTGCCGAGTTTTTGGCGCAGAGTTGTAATATGCATATCAACTGTTCTGCTTTCGCCCTCAAAGTCGTATCCCCATACGTTGAGAATAATATTTTCACGGGTGAGCGCCATACCCTTGTTTTTAAGCAAATACTTTAAAAGCTCATACTCTTTAAAAGTAAGCGTGCATGTTTCTCCGTCGCTTGTTACAATATGCTTTGAGTCGTCAAACACAATTCCGCCGAGTGTAATTACGCTCGTCTTGTTGACTGAAGAACATCTCCTTAAAATAGCCCTCACTCTTGAGATAAGCTCAAGCACCGAAAACGGTTTTGTAATATAGTCGTCAGCGCCCATATCAAAACCCTTTACCTTATCCATTTCACTGCCTTTTGCCGTTACAAGTATAACAGGAACAGACTTTGTGACGGCGTTTTGCCTTAGCTTTTCAAGAACAGAAAGTCCGTCAAAATCAGGGAGCATTACATCCAAAATAACAAGATTAGGTATCTCCGCCGTACAGGCTTTAAAAAAGCTTTTGCTCTCCGCAAAGCACTGGACATCGTAGCCGCTGTTTTTCAGCGCGTATGTTTCAAGCTCTCTGATATCTGTATCATCCTCAACAATATAAATAAGCATATTAACAAACTCCCGTTTATTTTTATCACCTTTATTATAGCACAAGCGTTAAAAAAGTAAACAAATAAATTAACTGTCCGTGCTGTCAAAGCACATAAGGGACGTCTTAACAGCCGTCCCGAAATTAACAATATTTTTTAAAACAGTATATGCCGTAAATACATCTAAAGCTCACGGCTGCCCGTTATTGAAAAAGCAACCCATTCCGCAATATTAACCGCATGGTCACCTATTCTTTCAAGATATTTTGCGATGAGCATAAGGTCTATTGCTTCCTCGCTCAGCGCTTTGTCTCGCTCTATTATTTCAACCGTTTCCACTTTGACCCTATCAAAAAGCCCGTCAATTATATCATCGCTTTTGCTCACTGACTTTGCAAGCTCAAAATCCTTTTTAACAAATGCGTCAATCGAAAGCGTAACCATCTTTGAAGCCTGATTTGCCATCTCGTCAATATGAGTAACGCTTATAACATTATTTCTGTTTTTAATATACTGCGACATCTCGACAATATCAATTGCCTGATCTCCGATTCTTTCAAGATCGGTAATCATTTTCAGGGCGGCGGAAATGCTTCTCAGGTCGTTTGCAACGGGCGCCTGATGAAGCAAAAGTCTTAAACAGTGATTTTGGATTTTCTTTTCTGCGGAATTAATAAGTTCCTCCTGCTCTCTTGACTTTTCCAAAAGCTCCTGATCATTGCTGACAATTATTTTTACCGCATTTCTGATTGCTTTCTCAACAAGCGTACCCATTCCGATGAGCTGATTGTTAAGGTTTAAAAGCTCTGTATCAAAATATTCTCTCATTAGCCGAACCTTCCCGTAATGTATTCTTCCGTACGCTTATCCTTCGGAGAAGAAAATACAGCGTCGGTGCTGTTGTATTCTACCATTTCGCCGAGCAGAAAAAATGCCGTATTATCTGAAATACGAAGAGCCTGCTGCATATTGTGAGTTACCATAATAATGGTGTAATCGTCCTTGAGCTTCAGGCAAAGCTCCTCGATTTTTCCGGTAGAAATCGGATCAAGAGCGGATGTCGCCTCGTCCATAAGCAAAACCTCCGGCTTTACCGCAAGGGCTCTCGCGATACACAATCTCTGCTGCTGACCGCCCGAAAGTCCGAGCGCGCTTTTTTTGAGTCTGTCCTTCAGCTCATCCCAAATTGCCGCATCTCTGAGCGACTCTTCAACAATCCTGTCAAGCTCGCTTTTCTTTTTTATACCGTGCGTTCTCGGGCCGAAGGCGATGTTATCATACACGCTCATTGGGAACGGATTTGCCTTTTGAAAGACCATACCGACTTTCTTCCTCAGAACATTTACATCCATATCCGAATAAATATCCGTACCGTCAAGCTTTATATCACCCGTAATTTTGCAGCCCTCAACGAGATCGTTCATTCTGTTGAGTGACTTTAAAAGTGTCGACTTTCCACATCCTGACGGTCCGATAAAGGCCGTAATCTTATTTTTCGGCATATTAAGGTTCACATTTTTCAGAGCGTGAAAACTGCCGTAATAAAGATTCATATTATCTATAATAAATTTATCCATTTAATTGATTATCCTTTCTTGGTGCCGAGCTTTTTTGCTATGAACGCCGAAAGAGTATTGATTGCAAACACAAGCACAAGCAAAACAACCGCCGTGCCCCATGCCTGATCGGTGTGAAGTCCCTCGTTTGTCAGAACATACATATGTACGGCAAGAGAACGGCCGGAATTTAAGAACCCCGTAGCATAACCTGTTGCCGAGCCGTATGTATAAATCAACGCCGCTGTTTCACCAACAATTCTTCCGACCGAAAGAATAATCCCCGCAAGGATTCCCGGCATCGCACTCGGAAGTATAATTCTTATAATTGTACGCAGCTTTCCTGCACCCAAACCAAAACTGCCCTCCCGGTATGAATCCGGAACAGTAAGCAACGCTTCCTCCGTCGTACGCATAATAGTAGGAAGCACCATAATCGCAAGTGTAAACGCACCTGCAAGCAGCGAATATCCCCAGCCGAGCGCATATACAAAGAACAGCATACCGAAAAGTCCGTAAACTATTGACGGAATACCTGCAAGCGTTTCAGCCATGGTGCGGATAAGTTTTACAAGCTTATTGCCTTTTTTGGCATACTCGGCAAGATAAATTGCCGCACCGATACCGAACGGTACCGCTATTACAAGGGTCAAAAGCGTCAAAACAACGGTATTTATAATTGACGGCATACACGAAACATTATCGCTGTTATATGTGAGTGCAAAAAGCTCCGGCGTAAGATTGGGTATTCCTCTTACAAGTACATATACTATTATAAACACAAGAGCGGCCGCGGAAATGAGAGCAGCCAAAGCGACAAGCAATAGCATAACAAACGAAAGGGGCTTTCTTTTGTATGAAAGCATACGCTGTTTAAATGTCACTTTATTAATCGGCTTTATATCATCAATTAAAGCCGCATTGTTCTTATCAGCCATGCTTTTCACTCCTACTCTTTATTGCCTGCATAGAAATCGTAATCAGTAAAATGAATATAAACAAAACGACGCCCGTAGCAATCAGAGCCTGACGGTGCAAGCCTGTTGAATATCCCATTTCCATTACGATATTTGCGGTAAGCGTACGCAGACCGTCAGTGAGTCTTGACGGTATCTGAACCTGATTTCCCGCAATGAGAACCACAGCCATTGTTTCGCCGAGCGCTCTTCCTATACCGAGTACAACCGCCGCAAGCACTCCCGACTTTGACGCGGGGAGAATAGTTTTAAATACGCTTCTTTCTTTTGTGGCGCCGAGTGCGAGTGCTCCCTCATAGTAACTCTCGGGAACGGCTCTTAAAGCAGATTCCGACACGCCGATGATTGTGGGAAGAATCATAATGCCGAGTACGATTGAAGCCGCAAGCCAGCTTGAACCGTTGCCGCCGAAATTATCGCGTATAAACGGCACTATTACCATAAGTCCGAAAAATCCGTAAACTATCGACGGAATACCGGCGAGAAGCTCCGTAGCGGGCTTTAACACCTTATACAAAGGTTTGGGGCAGAACCTTGCAAGATAAACTGCCGTTAAAATTCCAATCGGGACGCCTATTACAATAGCGCCTGCCGTAACATACACGCTTGCAACGATCATATTAAATATTCCGTAGCTTGCGGGAACATTTGACGGAGCCCATTTTTGACCGCCGATAAAGTCAAAAACGCCTATTTCCGCCATAGCGGGTATGCCGTTGATAAACAAAAAAATGCAGATTACCGCAACCGCGGCAATACTCGCAAGGGCTGTCAGGAAGAAAACTCCCTGCATAGCCCTTTCTCTGAAAGATTTTAATCTCATTTAATTATGTCACTCCAAACGGTTGTTTCGCCCGTATAGATAGCCTTGATCTGGTCAACTGTGAGGTCGTCGCAGGTATTTGCCTTGTTTACAATAATTGCAATACCGTCCTTTGCAATTGTTGTTGATGTAAGTGCGCTGAGTTCCTCATCCTTAAGCTCACGGGAAGCCATACCGATGTCGCATGTACCCTCCATTGCAGCCTGCATACCTGCGGAAGAGTCTGATGTTTGAATCTCAATCTTTGCGTTTGTGTTTACTGCCATATAGGCTTCTGCAAGCTTCTCCATGACGGGAGATACTGATGATGAACCCGCAACGCTTATCTTACCCTCCGGCTTTTTGCCGCTGTATGCTTCACCGTCGGATACCGTAACATAACCCTCGTCAGTTACAATCTTCTGACCGTCAGAGCTTAAAATAAAATCCACAAAATCCTGCGCAACTTCACTCAGGTTAGATTTGTAAGCAATGTTAAACGGACGGCTGATCGCATAGTCACCTGACTTTACATTTTCAGCAGTTGCCTCAACAGAACCGACCTTAACCGCCTTTACTGTTTCATTGAGAGAACCGAGCGAAATATATCCGATTGCGGAATCGTTATCTTTTACATTTGTAATAACAGCTTCCGTACTGTTGATTGTTACAGCAGAAGATACCGTGTTGTCAGTCTTTGTATCGCCGTCTTTTACAAGAACGCCCGTAAGCTCTGTAAATGCGTCTCTTGTTCCCGAACCCTCTTCTCTTGTAACAACAGTAATTGTTTTGCTTGTATCAAACGAAGCATCTGATGAATCATTAGAATTTGACGATGAACCGCAGCCTGCAAAAGCTGTTACCGCAAGCGCACTCATTACTGTGATTGCCGTAATTTTAGCTAACACTTTTTTCATTTCTTTCCAATCTCCTTAAAATATGTGTCTTTTGTTTGTACTTTCTTCGTACAGTTATAGTTTATTTGCAAAATGTAAAGAACCAAACAGCCCGATTGTAAAATGGAAGTAAAATAAAATAAAGATTGTGTATTGAAAAAATGGATTTTACAAAACAGCGTGACATTATTTAATTTTTATGTTATAATGGCACAAACACATATTACGGATAAAACCGATAAACCCTTAGAGTGTTAAAACATATATAACGGAGGTATAATTTTATGTCAGAAAATAAAATCCCCTACAAAATTTATCTTGATGAAAACGAGATTCCAAAACAATGGTACAATGTCAGAGCGGATATGAAAAACAAGCCCGCTCCGCTTTTGAACCCGCAAACCCACAAACCCTTAAAAGCAGAGGAGCTTTATCCTATATTCTGCAAAGAGCTTGTTGCTCAGGAGCTTAACGATACAGACGCTTATATTGATATTCCGAAAGAAATTCAGGATTTCTATAAAATGTACCGTCCCTCGCCGCTTATCCGCGCATATTTTCTTGAAAAGGCGCTTGATACTCCCGCAAAAATCTACTACAAATTTGAGGGCAACAACACAAGCGGAAGCCACAAGCTAAACAGTGCAATCGCTCAGGCATATTACGCTAAAAAGCAGGGACTTAAAGGCGTTACAACAGAAACAGGCGCAGGTCAGTGGGGCACGGCGCTTTCAATGGCGTGCTCATACTTCGGTCTTGACTGCAAGGTATATATGGTTAAAGTATCATACGAACAAAAGCCTTTCAGAAGAGAGGTTATGAGAACCTACGGCGCAAGCGTTACCCCGTCTCCGTCAACAACGACAGAGGTCGGCAGAAAGATTTTGGAGGCTCACCCCGGCACCTCGGGCAGTCTCGGCTGCGCAATTTCAGAAGCGGTTGAGGTCGCAACCAAAACAGAGGGCTACCGTTATGTACTCGGAAGCGTGCTTAATCAGGTTTTGCTTCACCAGTCGGTAATCGGTCTTGAGTCAAAAGCGGCTCTTGACAAATACGGAGTAAAACCCGACATTATAATAGGCTGTGCAGGCGGCGGCTCAAACCTCGGCGGACTTATCTCTCCGTTTATGGGAGAAAAGCTCAGAGGAGAGGCTGATTACCGAATCATTGCGGTAGAACCGGCTTCATGTCCGAGCTTTACAAGAGGTAAGTTTGCATATGACTACTGCGACACGGGTATGGTTTGCCCGCTTGCGAAGATGTACACACTCGGCAGCGGCTTTATCCCGTCGGCAAACCACGCAGGCGGACTTCGCTACCACGGCATGAGCTCAACGCTTTCTCAGCTCTATCACGACGGTCTTATGGAGGCAACGTCGGTTGAGCAGACGGCTGTATTTGAGGCTGCGGAAAAATTTGCAAGAGTTGAGGGAATTTTGCCCGCCCCCGAAAGCAGTCACGCTATAAGAGTTGCTGTTGACGAGGCTCTCAAGTGCAAGGAAACAGGCGAAGAAAAAACAATCCTCTTTGGTCTTACCGGTACAGGCTACTTTGATATGGTTGCTTATCAAAAGTTTAACGACGGCGTAATGAGCGACTATATCCCGACAGACGAGGAACTTCAAAAGGGCTTTGACGGTCTTCCTAAAGTTGACTGATTATTAATTAAACAAAAATAAATAAGCTGTTTCGGAATGTAACAATGCAATCCGAAACAGCTTTTTAATTTAGTATCTTTTAAATTTTAATATCAAATACAATTTAAAACACAATCCGCCTTTACAGTTTGTGCTGTACATTGATTATATAACAAATCCGCCGTTAACTCCGAGTATCTGCCCCGTGATAAACTTTGCCCTGTCACTACACAAAAACACAGCCGCATCGGCAATATCTTTCGGTGTGCCCAGTCTGTTAAGAACGGACTCCTCTTTTAGTTCATTAATTGTATTTTCATCAAACGATTTCATCATATCCGTCATCACAACTCCGGGGCAAATACAGTTGACCCTGATTTCCGACAAACCGAGTTCCTTTGCAAGAGCCTTTGTAAAACCTATTACCCCCGCCTTTGCTGCGCTGTAATGCACCTCGCAGGAAGCACCCACCTGTCCCCACATTGAGCTTATATTCAAAATAACGCCGCTGTGGGTTTTTATCATATATCGTTTTACAGCTTCCTGAGTGCAGTGAAAAACACCGTCGAGATTTACTCCCGTCATTTTTGACCAGTCGTCGCAGGTTATATCTGTAAACAGCTTTTGCTGTGCAATTCCCGAATTATTTACAAGCACATCAATTTTGCCGAGTGTTCTGTCAATTTCATCATACATATCATTGACAGCCTGCCTGTCGGATACATCTGCTCCTACCGAAACAGCGCTGACGCCGTAGCTTTCACGCAAAATTTCGGCAAGCCTTTGCGCAGCCTCTTTGTTTTTGTTGTAATGCACAGCAACATTATATCCTGCCTGAGCAAAAGCAACGCATATTGCAGAGCCTATCCCGCCAGAACCGCCTGTTATCAACACATTTTTCATATTTTCACCCTATTTTTTGAATTGACTATATTATATCATTAAATTACCGGGCAATAAAGACTAAAATATAAACAAGGTACAGCTATTTTCTGTACCTTGTTTAGTTATATATAGTTATTATTTCTTTTTAAATCCGTCTTTAAGGCTGACGCTTCTGTTAAAAACAAGGTGATCCTTGCTGCTATCCTTGTTGTCAACGCAGAAATAGCCGAGCCTCATAAACTGAAAGCTCTGCGGAGCAGCGGCGTTTTCAAGGCTCTTTTCAACCTTGCAGTTTTCGAGTATTTCAAGAGAATCTGGACTTAGATAATCAAGGAAATTTTTATCTCCCACATCGGGATCGGGTACGGTAAACAGGTCATCATACAGTCTTACCTCTGCGTCGGCACAGTTGTTTGCGTCAACCCAGTGAATAGTACCTCTTACCTTTCTGCCGTCGGGTGCGTTTCCGCCTCTTGTTTCGGGGTCATACTCTGCGTAAACCTCAACGACATTTCCGTTTTCGTCCTTTTTACAGCCCGTGCACTTTACAATGTATGTGCCTTTCAGCCTTACCTCGTTGCCGGGGTAAAGCCGCTGATACTTCTTTATGGGCTCCTCCATAAAGTCCTCGGCTTCAATATAGCTTTCTCTTGAGAATGTCACGGTTCTTGTGCCGTCCTCGGGGCGGTTCGGATTATTTTCAACCTCAAACTCCTCGGTCTTGTCCTCGGGATAGTTTGTAAGCACCAGCTTAATCGGGTGGATTACGCACATAACACGCTGTGCGGTTTCGTTCAAATCATCACGCAGGCAATGCTCCAAAAAGCTGTACTCCACGATAGAATTGACCTTTGAAACGCCTATCTGGTCGATAAATGAACGGATAGCTTTAGGAGTGTAGCCTCGTCTGCGAAGTCCGCAGAGAGTGGGCATTCTCGGATCGTCCCAGCCGCTGACATACTGCTTTTCAACAAGCTCTCTAAGCTTACGCTTTGACATCACCGTGTTGTTTATACCAAGCCTTGCAAACTCAATCTGTCTTGGCTTGCAGGGCGCTGAAATATTGTTTATAACCCAGTCATACAGCGGACGGTGCGCCTCAAACTCAAGTGAGCAAAGACTGTGAGTAATGCCCTCGATGGCGTCCTCAATCGGGTGAGCAAAATCGTACATGGGATAAATGCACCACTTGTCGCCTGTCCTGTGATGAGTAAGACGGTTAATCCTGTAAATAACAGGGTCACGCATATTAAAGTTACCCGACGCAAGGTCAATTTTTGCACGCAGGGTCATTTTACCGTCCTCAAACTCGCCGTTTTTCATTCGTTCAAAGAGGTCAAGGCTCTCCTCAATCGGTCTGTCACGGTAGGGGCTTTTTGCAGGTGTCTGAGTATCTCCTCTGTACTCTTTCATCTGCTCGGCATTCAGCTCACAGACATATGCAAGCCCCTTTTTTATAAGTTCTACCGCGTATTCGTACATTTGGTCAAAATATTGTGAGGCATAATAAAATCTGTCGTCCCAGTCAAAGCCGAGCCACTTGATGTCCTCCTTAATGGCGTCAACATACTCAACATCTTCCTTTGTCGGGTTTGTGTCGTCCATACGGAGATTGCACATTCCGCCGAATTTTTCTGCCGTGCCGAAATCAATGCATATCGCCTTTGCGTGACCTATGTGAAGATAGCCGTTAGGCTCAGGCGGAAAGCGTGTGTGAACCTTTTGCCCCTCAAATCTGCCGTTTTGTGCAATATCCTCTCTTATAAAATCATGAATAAAGTTATTCTGCATAACCTCTTCATTTACATTATTCTTTATTTCTTCAGCCATATAAATGTCCTTCCTGCCTAAATTTATCAGAGCGTAGAGTACCGTTACTGTCCGAGAATTTCAAGACCTTTTTCAAGTCTTCTAAGTGATTCATCTCTGCCCAAAATGTCAAGAATTTCAATCGCTCCGCCCGGGGTAACCGTCTTTCCCGCCGCCGCAATACGCACGGGCCACATAACCGTGCCGTTTTTAAGCTCCTTTTCAGCCGCCATATTAATAAGGCAGTCGTGAATCGCATCAGCCGTCCAACTCGGCAAGGCCTTTAACCTTTCGTAAGCATCCTTAAGCACTACGGGTGCGTTTTCAAGATTGGTTTTGCTCTTTTTGTTGACAAACAGTTCTTTGCCGTACTGCGGAAGCTCTGCAAAAAAGTCGAGCATTTCAGGAATTTGCGTAAGCTGTGTTGTGCGTTTCTGCAAAATCTCGGCAAACTTTTCAAACGGCATCTCTTTGTCGCCGAAAACCTTTTTATAATAAGGCATTGCAATTTCCGTAAACTTTTCGGGAGTCATCGCCTTGATATACTCGCCGTTGAACCACGACAGCTTGTCATAGTCAAACACAGACGGCGACTTGCTTATACCGCTGACATCAAATTCTTTTTCAAGCTCAGCAAGGGTAAAAATCTCCTGATTGTCCTTTGGACACCAGCCCAAAAGCGCAATATAGTTTATTATTGCTTCGGGCAAATATCCCTCGTCAATCAAATCATAAAAGCCTGTTGCTCCGTGACGCTTTGAAAGCTTTGAAATATTACCGTCCTCGTCTTTGCCCATAATGAGCGGCAAATGAATATATGTGGGGATTTCCCAGCCAAATGCTTCATAAAGGAGATTGTACTTAGGCGTTGAGCTGAGATACTCACAGCCTCGTACAACATGTGTTATTCCCATCGTGTGGTCGTCAAT
>CALYBP010000016.1 GCA_944415425.1 uncultured Ruminococcus sp.
CAACTTAACTGTATCACAGGTTTTCCTATTCGTCACTCTTTTTTTCTTAATGTAACACATCTATTGTAATCCTACATGACTTTGGGTGATTTTATTTATTTTCTTGTTGACATTATCGTCAATTTTGCGTATAATAATATCGGAACTCGAGTTATTGAGAATCCTGGGTAATTGGTACCCTGACTTCTCAAATACACTTTGGGTTCTTTTTTTATCCGAATTACGCAGACTATTTTTGCATAACAAAATATATTTTTAATTAAATCAAATAGTATAATTACTGAAAAGAGGGGCGTTTAAATGAAAATTACAGTAAAAAACAATTATTTAATTTTCCCTGTTAATACGCTTTCGGCGAATAAGATATTGACCTTTAAACAGGCTGATAAAACGGTTTACAGACTTGACATAAAAATTGATTATTTTAATCCGAATTTTTATGCTTATATAGATGTTTCGAGATTTATCGGACAAGCCTTAGACATATCTGTTAATCCGCAAATAAAACTTGATTTTCGTGTTGCAGATGAAATAGATATTGAGAATTTGTACAAGGAACCCCTGCGTCCTCAAATTCACTTTACTGCTAAAAACGGCTGGATAAACGACCCAAACGGACTTATTTATCTTGACGGCACATATCATATGTTTTACCAGTATAATCCTGCGGAAAGCAATTGGGGAAATATGCACTGGGGACATGCGACAAGCAAGGATTTGGTACATTGGACAGAACAAAAAACCGCTCTTTTTCCCGACAAGCGTGGTATGATGTTTTCGGGCAGTGCCGTTTTAGATGAAAAAAATCTGCTGGGCAAAAATATTGATAATAAAAAAGCCATGCTGCTGTATTACACAACAACGAATCCTTTTGCTCAATGTATGTCCTACTCAACCGACGCCTTTAATAATATTGAAAATTACTCCGAAGAACCTGTCATTGCTAATATTGAGGGTGAAAACAGAGATCCGAAAGTAATATATTGCGACGAGCTTGAGTGTTATATAATGGCGCTGTATTTAAAAGATGATGTATATTGTATCCTCAAATCTGATAATTTGGTAAACTGGAGCGAGCTGCAGCGTTTGAGATTGCAGGGAGATGATGAATGTCCCGATATTTTCCCGCTTACTGATTCAAAGGGAAACCGCAAATGGATTTTCATGGGCGCTCACGGCAGATATTTGGTAGGAAAATTTGAAAACGGAAAGTTTCAACCCGAACAGGAGGTTATTTCACATCAATACGGCAATTCTGCGTATGCTGCCCAAAGCTTCAGCAATCTTCCAAAAGGACGAATTGTAAGAGTTGCTTGGGAGAGGTGGGGGTTACCATCTTGCGGATTCAGCGGACAGATGGGAATACCTGTGGAAATGTCATTAAACTCATTTGAAAACACATATTATCTTGAAGCAAAACCCGTCAATGAAATAAAATTGCTGTATAAAAAAACTAATTTATTTGATTATATTAAAATTTCTCCCAAAAATGATTTTTGTACCCGGCTTGAGAATACGCCTTACCTGTTTAAGCTAAGCGGGTTATGTAATGATTGCGGCGTAACAGAGGCGCGCATTTTCGGAAGAACAATTAAATTTGACTTTAAGAAGAATGAAATGACTGTCGGAAACAATTTTGCACCTATTTTTGTAAGCTCTGATAAATGCGATATAACGATAGTAGTTGACAGGTGCAGTATTGAAATATTTTCTGACAACGGTAAAATTTATATGTCTTGCTTAGATAAGGACACCGTTTGTGACCTGAACCTGCCGTTTTTTGAAATCACAAGCGATAATGAAACATTAATTGATAAAATTGAAATTCATTCTCTTAATTCAATATGGGAGTAGAAAAAACAGAAAAGGCTTGATATACCGAGTATATCAAGCCTTTATTTTTCACATTAACTTAGAAATATAAATAATTGAATATTTAATTGGTTTCTTTGGTTTCTGAGCCTTTACTAACCAATATAACAACATTGGTACCGTATTCAACAGTATCGCCTGCCTGATGGCTCTTGTATCCGATTACGCGATCTTCTGCGACGGTATCGCTGTACTGATATTCTGCCGTTGCGAGCAATCCCTTTTCGGCGATATCTGCCGCAGCGTCGTCAAGTTTCTCCCCCTCGATTTTGGGAAGTTCTCTCATTTGAGCGCCCTTGCTGACAGTAACGCTTATAATTATTCCGTCTTCCTGCATAACCTTTGAGCCGGCTTCAGGCGTTTGGGATATTATGGTTCCCTCTTTATATTCGTTACTGTATTCATCGGCATACGACCTATATACAGTTATTTTATTAGTATCCTCTGCCTGTTTAACCGCGTCGTCATAATTCATTCCTACATAATTGGGGATTGTTTCACCGGTCCACTCTGTATTCTGAGTAGTTGCGACAGTTGCTTCATTTTCGGAGCTAAACATTCCTGCAAGAGGATTTTGCATAAGCCAAAACACACCTGCTATTCCGAGCACAAGCACCGTAACGGCAGCTGAAACAATGACTATTGATGTTTTTGACATTCCGTTTCTGCCTTTAGATCGCTTATCAGCATCGGCAAGATTCATACTTGCAGTTCTTGAGATTTCCTCCTGAATAGCCTTTGCCGTATGTGCGACAGAAAGCTGAGAACGCAGTTCGTCAAAGTCGGTTATTCTGTTTTCACGCTCTACCTGTAAACCATTTGCAAGAGCCGAAACAACATGCGGAGGCAACCGCTTAACCGTAGTTGTACTCATCAAAAGTCTGCTGTCCCTGCGTCTTTCGGGAGCGCTTTTGGGAAGATGTCCGGTCAAAGCGTAAAAAAGCGTTGAACAGAATCCGTATATATCCGTAATATCGTCAAGAGGGAAATTATCCTCATACTGTTCGGGAGCTGCAGCACCCGAAAACAACTGCGACTTGAGTGCCGTTCCCCGCTTGCGTTCATTCTCAGTTGAAAATCCGCTTATTTTTATTTTTCCGGAAGATGTTATATAAAAGTTTTTCGGAGCTATGGCATAGTGACCTACTCCTCTTTTATGGAGAGCTTCAAGAGCGGAAATAACAGGCATAAACAACGGGCGTGCAATATCCCACTCAAGGCTTCCTCCGCTTCGCTCTACATATTCTTCAAAGGGTATCAGCGCTTTATTCTCTTCAACAGCGTAAACGGTATTGTTCTCCTCAAAAATGTTATGAACACGCGTTAGCGCCGACAAATCTCTCAGTTCACAAAGAACACGATAATAACTTACAAAATCATCCTTTAATTTATTATAAGTAAGGCGGTTTTCATAATTTACTTTTACTTCAAGCGAGTCCTGCTCTCTGTTGAAAAGACCGACGGGCAAAAACTCACATATTATAACTACATCTCCTGTTTGCTTATCAAAACTTATATATCTTGTGCTCTCACCGTTAGTATCAATGCCCGCACCGACAATGTATCTGTTTGCCAAAACTGTGCCGTAGGGCAAAAAAGGAGCTTGTTGTTTTTCTGAATTGTCAAATCCGCATTCCGGACATATTTTATTATTGCCGATTTCCTGCATGCAACCCATACAAAGCGACATCGTTCATTCAACTCCAAATCCATAGATTTAAAAGAATTCTCGCAAATTTCATTTTTTCCGAAAAGAATTATACCACACAATTATTATTCTTTTCAAGATTTATGAGTGTCATTATAATTACAGTTTTGTTATAGAAAATTAAATGGTGGAGATAACGGGGCTCGAACCCGTGACCTTTTGACTGCCAGTCAAACACTCTCCCAGCTGAGCTATACCCCCATATAGACCTTGCATATAACTATTATACACAAGATATATTAATTATGTTGTTTATAAAGAATTATATACTTCTAATTAGGATTATCAAAAGTGTTTATAATAAGTATTGCATTTCCGTCATATATATTAATTCTTGCCGTGTCGGAAATAAAAATATTTGAAATTCCTAATGGAAAACAGCTTTTTATATTATACTTATTTAAAGAATATTTTGCTCCCTCATATGAAACACATACATCTGAACATCCGAAAGCAAACAGCGAAAAGGTTTTTCCCCTCATATTGTTAAACGAATACTCACCGCGTGTTAAAAACTCTATTCTTTCTGTTTCGGAAAGTATAATCCCTGTGCAAGAGTGATTTGATAAATATTCAAGCGCTGAAATATTGGCGTAAGTATGATCGGTCCTGCCGCCCAATGCTCCGAGCAAAACAAAATTACTAAAACCCTTTTCAATTCCCAAAGTAATTGCGTGTATTGTATCGGTATCGTCTTTTTCGGGACTGAGTCTTACGGCGTTGATTCCGTCGGGAAGCACTCCGTCATAAGAATCAAAATCCCCTACTATTAAATCGGGTGTTATGCCTGCAAGACACGCATATTTGTACCCGCCGTCAGCACAAATAACATAATCATCATTATTTATCGCTTGTTTTAAAAAATCGGAATTTGTCTGAGGCGATCCCGAAATTATGACACAACGCATTTTATCACCCTGTAATAATATTTCAGCGATGCTCCCAAAGTTTTATATCCTTTACCTCGTTATACATTGCAACATAGCTCTTGTGACGTGAAGGCTCAATATCGCCGTCATCAAGCGCCTGTAAAATTCTGCATCCTTTTTCACAAGTGTGCGAACAAGAGGTAAATTTACATTCGCCGATATATTTTTCAAACTCCGGAAAACAGTATTGAAGCTGAGTTTTGTCTATAATTTCATATCTCTGTAAATCAACAGTGGAAAATCCCGGTGTGTCGGCAACATAGCAGCCGTCAATTTCAAAAAGCTCAACCGCTCTCGTAGTATGTCTTCCTCGCCCGAGCTTTTTGCTTATCTGCCCTGTTTCAAGGCTGAGCTGAGGAAAAATCCTGTTGAGCAAAGTGGACTTGCCGACTCCGCTGTTGCCTGTGAAAGCTGCCGTCTTGCCATTGAGATAATCTTTAAGGCTTGATGACTCGTCATCTTCCGCAGAAGAACAGATAAAAACAGGAAAACCTGAATGCCGGTATATTTTTGCAATCTCATTTCCGTCTTTCAAGTCATTTTTTGAAACGACGATAACAGGAGTCATATTGCTGTTGACCGCAGCGGCAGTCATCTTGTCAATAACCGTAAAATTAGGTTCCGGGTCAACGGTTGAACATACAATCACTAAAACGTCTACATTTGCAAGAGCAGGTCTTTTCAGCTTATTCCGCCTCGGCATAATTGACTCAATAGAGGCAAATCCGTCTTCGGGGACAGAAATTGTTACACGGTCGCCCACAACAGGGGAATTTCCGATTTTTCGAAAACTTCCCCTTGCTTTGCACTCATATTCAAATCCGCCGCAGAGGACATAGTAAAATCCTCCGATAACCTTGGTTAAAACACCTTCAAGCGTAGTTATACTCATAATCAAAATCCGTTGTCAACAGGTCCGCTAGGCTCATCTGCATCTGTTGGATACTCATAATCGGGATTTTCACTTGGTTGAGTTGTGGTTTGAGCATCCGTCGGCTCGGGTTCTGTTGAATCTGTAATGAAATCATGTGTTGCCGTCGTCGTAACTGAGGAAGTTGAAAAATCTATGCTGTATTCACGGTACGCAGAACCATTCAACTGGACAACTACGGTTGATGTGCCCGAACCCGTTATCTCAAGCGTACAGGTTTTGTTGTACATAGGCACAAGCGTCTTTGAATACTGCGGATCTACAACGCCGTCAATTATTACGGTCATATCAACTGAACCGCTTATGTTACCCGGAAGGTCGACATAGATATTAACGGTGTTTTTATCTCCTTTTCCTGAACTTACGGTAAGGGTCACTACTGTTCCCTTGTCTACCTTTCCGTATTGAAGCGGAGAAAGTCCCAAAACAGTATCTTTTGGCTCTTTGCTGTCATCATCATATTCAACCTCAACTGTCAGTCCGAGCTGTTCAAGCTGAGTTTTCGCATTCGAAAGCATAAGTCCCTCTACCGACGGAATTTCAACCTGTTCCGCCCTTTCGCCGTTTGCGATATAAACATAAACAGTTGAACCTATTGTTGCTTTTACACCGGCTTTAGGGAAAGTTTCGATAGTGTATCCCTTGGGAGTTTTTCCGTTCTCTACATATATGACCTCGGTCATGAGGTTTTTAGATTTAATAAGCTCAATGGCGTCCTTTTCGGAATAATTAGTGACAAACGGCACTGAAACTTCCGTGTCTGTTCCGTTAACAGTAAGCGTTATTGTCGAGCCCGTCTTTACCTTCATCGAATTTGCGGCAGGCTCCTGCTCCAAAATTACGCCTATCTCCTTGGACTCATCATACTCACTCTTGATTTCAAATTGAAAATTGTTCGGATTGTCCTCTTTTGCCTCAACGATAGTCTTTCCGACAAAATCAGGAACATCTACATCCTTTGCCTGGACAGAATTACAGCCTCTGAACATTGCAAGAGAGAAGAAAATAACACATACAACTATCGCAGCAAACAAAACACCCTTTATAACATAATATGCAGGCTTATGCTGCTTGATGAAATCCTCTTCCTCAGAATCGTCATCCTTTACCGATGAGTTATCAACCGGTTTGTTGATTACTTTTGTTTCTCCGCTGTTTCTGTTTTTGAGTGAACCTACAAACTTTGTAGGCTGATTGTCAACAAACGACTCGCCGTAATCAAAAACTATTGACGGATTCAGTCTGAAACGCTCAATGTCGCTGAGCATTTCAGCCGCTGATTTATATCTTGCAGACGGCAGTTTCTGCATAGCCTTCATTGTTATTTGTTCAAGTCCGATCGGTATTCCCGGATTGACCTCACGGGGACGCTTAGGAGTAGACTGAAGCTGCATAAGAGCAACCGAAACTGCGCTCTCGCCGTCAAAAGGCAGCTTTCCCGTAAGCATCTCATAAAGCATTACACCTACCGAATAAATATCGGTCTTGCCGTCCGTGACATCTCCTCTTGCCTGTTCGGGAGCGATGTAATGAACAGAACCAATTGCCTGATCGGTCATTGTGCGTGTGGATTTATCGGAAAATCTTGCAATGCCGAAATCGGTTACCTTGATTGTTCCGTCCTGTAAAAGCATAATATTTTGAGGCTTTATATCGCGGTGTACTATACCGCACTCGTGAGCGTGCTGCAAAGCCTTTAGAATTTGAGTAGCAAGATGAAGCGCATCTTTCCACTCAATAATGCCCTGTCTGTCGATATACTCCTTGAGTGTTATACCGTCTATATACTCCATTACAATATACTGTATCATATCGCCGAAGCTTACATCGTAAACCTTTACAATATTAGGATGTGACAGCATCGCAATGGCTTTTGACTCATTCTTAAAGCGTCTTATAAATTCTTCATTATTGAGGTACTCGTCTTTTAATATCTTAATAGCTACTTCCCTGTCGTCAACGGTATCGGTACAGCGATAGACGTTAGCCATACCTCCGACGCCTATAAGTTCGTGAATTTCATAACGGCCGTCAAGTCTTTTGCCAATATATTTATCCAAAAGATTCACTCCAATCTGTTAATAAATAACCGTAACGGTAATATTGTCGGTTCCGCCGCCGTCCTTTGCTCGGTCAACAAGCTTCGCGACTAATCCCTCGCCCCTGTTCTCATGACAAATTTTTACCATATCGCCTGTTGTCACACAGTTAGAAAGTCCGTCGGTACAAATTAAAAGTACATCTCCGTATATAAAGTTTGCCTCAATATAATCAAGTCTTACATATGGTTTTATTCCAAGCGCCCTTGTAATAAAGTTTTTATTCGGGTGATTTTGCGCCTGCTCATAAGTAAGCTCGCCTCTTCTTACCATTTCCTGTACTACGGAATGGTCCTCTGTAAGCTGCTTTATCTTGCCGCCTCTAATCGCATATGTACGGCTGTCTCCTACATGAACAACATGAACCGTCGTATCCTTTACAAATACAAATTCACAGGTAGTTCCCATACCTGCAAGCTCTGGGTCGTTCGTTGAAAGCTCAAATATTTTCATATTGGCGTTGACAACTATCTCCGCCATTAATTCACCGATTTGTTCCTTTGTCATATCATCCTTATACAAATCGGTAATTTTAGTGCTGATATATTCCACGGCGGTTGCGCTCGCTATGTTTCCGCCGTTGGCTCCTCCCATGCCGTCGCATACCACTGCCCAAGCGCAGCTTGGAGAAATAACTCCGAAGCGAAAATCGTCTTGATTTTGTTCACGGACAAGTCCTACATCACTTTTACTGAACACTTCCAAGCTATTTACCTCCTTCTATCTGATGTTTTCGTCTTAGCTGGCCGCAGGACGCGTTAATATCGCTTCCGAGGGTTCGCCTTACGGTTGCCGTTATGTTTTTTTCGGCGAGTATATTTATAAAAGACTGCTGTCTTTTTATGTTGCTCTTTATGTATCCCGTTCCCTCAACCGTATTTACGGGAATAAGGTTGACGTGACTATGCATACCCTCAAGCCTTTTTGCAAGCTCTTTTGCATTTTGATCACTGTCATTAACTCCGCTTATCATTGAATATTCAAACGTAACCCGTCTTCCCGTTGTGTCAAAATAATCTTTGCACGCCTTTAAAAGTTCGTTAATGGAATATTTTTTTGCAATCGGCATGGTTCTTTGCCTTATTTCGTCATTCGGAGCGTGAAGCGACACGGATAATGTAACAGGTATATGCTGATTTGCAAGCTCATAGATTTTCGGTACTATTCCGCAGGTTGAAAGCGTTATATGCCTCATCCCAATGTTAAGCCCCGTGGGCGATGACGCAAGCCTTATAAACTTTACAACATTTTCAAAGTTATCAAGAGGCTCACCCATTCCCATAAGGACAACATTTGATATTTTAATATTCATATCCTTTTGTGCCGACTCTATTTGAGCAAGCATTTCAGACGGTGCAAGGCTGCGCGAAAAACCGCTTCTGCCGGTTGCGCAGAATGTGCATCCCATCTTACACCCGATCTGAGTAGAAATGCAAATAGACCAGCCGTGCTTATACGACATCAAAACGGATTCAACACATTCTCCGTCAAAAAAAGAAAAAAGATACTTTACCGTCTTATCATACCTTGAAATGAGTTTTTTTTCAATATTTGCAACAGAAATGTAACAACTTGACGTCAAAAAATCTCTGAGATTCTTTGGAATGTTAATCATTTCATCAAAACTTTCAACCGATTTTGAAAGCCACTGACGAATCTGCTTTGCACGAAATTTAGGAAAGCCGCCGTCAACTATGAATTTTTCAAGCTCATCATCATTCATAGATTTTATATCAATAAGCAAACTCAGCCCTTCTTTCCGAATACAGCTATGTAAAATCCGTCGGTGTGCGCCGTGTGCGGCATGAGCGTAAGCTCGTAATTGTTTTCATCAAATGCCCTTGAAACACCCTCCGGCAATTTAAGGTTTATACCGTAAAAATCAGGATGCTCATCCAAAAAACGACGGGCATTATCGTTGTTTTCGGCAGGATTTAAAGTACAGGTCGAATAAACAAGCCGTCCTCCGTTAGCAAGGTATTTTGCGCTGTTGCAAAGTATTTTGTACTGGAGATTCGGCAATTCATCTGTTATAAGATTATCCTTATACCGAATTTCAGGCTTGCGTGATAGAATTCCAAGTCCGCTGCACGGAACATCGCACAAAATTTTGTCCGCAAGCGGCAAGGATATTTCTGCCGTTTCAGCATCACGTTTTAATGTTACAATTGAGTTTATTCCCAATCTTTTTGCTCCATCGCCTATTAGCTTTAGTTTGTGGTCGTATAAATCGCAGGAAAAAATTTTGCCCCTGTCGCCCATATATTCTGCCGCAGTAAAAGACTTTCCGCCCGGGGCAGCACATATATCAAGTACAATTTCTCTTTGATTTGGAGAAAGATAATCTACGCAAAGCTGTGATGACAAATCCTGAATATGAAACTTGCCTGCCCTATAAGCAGACAATCTTTCTACCGAACCAGTATCGCTCAAAATAAGTGCGTTTTCAAGAAAAGGCACTTCACTTACTTTTACGGATTCTGAAGCAAACTCTGAAATCAAACTTGCTTTATCGGTTTTCAGCGTATTTACTCTTGCGCAGATTTTCGGCCTGCCGCAAAGAGAACCGAGTAGTTTTTCGGCATTTTCTTCCCCGTATGAATCAATCCATAACTCAGCAAGAGTTTCGGGAACGGAATATTTTACAGAGTAGTATAATAAAATATCTGACTTATCGGGCAAAACATATTTTGTTTGCGCCCTCGCAATGTTTCGCAGAATACCGTTTATAAAACCCGATGATTTTAAAAGACCGTGCTTTTTTGCTAACTTTACGCTTTCGTTTGCTGCGGCGCTTTCAGGCACCTTATCCATAAACACAAGCTGAAAAATTCCGAGTCTTAATATGACTTTTGTTTTAATTTCAATTTTCCTTAATGGAATTTTAGAATATTGTTTAATGATATAATCAAGCGTTATTTTACGCTCAAGCACTCCGTAAACAAGTGCAGATAAAAATGAGCTGTCAAGTCCCGAGAGCTTATTTTCTTTTATAGCATTATTAATTGCTATATTTGAATACGCTTTGTCCTGTTCAATTTTCATCAGTATATTAAATGCAATATTTCTTGGGTTTGACATTTCAGCTTCTCCGAAAATTAAATTTTGGGTATTTTATCTAATGGTATCCTACAATAAATTTTGTTATCAGCGATTACAGACTTAGATATAACTTTTAACTATCGTCAATTTCTTCTGCGGGCAATCAAAATAAGCCTTAAAAGCTGCATTATTGCCGTAAGCGCCGCTGCAACATAGGTTAATGCGGCAGCCTGAAGTGTACGCTTTGCGCCGTTGTATTCCTGTGCGCCGAGCAAGTCGGTATCGCGTATACATTCAAGTGCCCTTTTTGATGCATTAAATTCCACAGGCAAAGTAGCTACCGTAAACAGCACGGATAATGAAAATAAAATAATTCCTATATACAGCATAACAAAGCCGACCTTAGCCGTAAAAATAAGTCCGAGCAGTATTAAAATCCAGCCTAACTGAGAGCCTATCTGAGCAAACGGAAGTATAAAACTTCTTATTTTATTCGGCAGATAACCCTGTGCGTGCTGAACGGCGTGACCTGCCTCGTGACAGGCAACTCCCACCGCTGCAACTGATGTACTGTTGTACACGGAATCCGACAATCTGATTACATTTGTTCTCGGGTCAAAGTGGTCGGTAAGATTTCCCGAAACACGCTCTATTCTCACACCCGTAACCGAGTTGTGGCGAAGAACATACTCGGCAGCCTGAGCACCCGTCATATTGCGTGAATTTCTGATTTTTGAATACTTTGAAAATGTTGACTGAACATTAATCTGACAAATAAGCGTTATTATAACGCACGGGATTATAAACACAAAATATGTCCAGTCAAATCCGTAAAACCATACCATATTTAATCCTCCTGTCCGATAATATCGCCTATGTTAAGCTTGTGACCTGCAAGAAATGCCTCCGCTTTCATTCTCTTCTTGCCCTCGGGCTGGAGCTCAACGATCTCGACGGAATTTTCGCCACAGGCTACCACAAACGGCTTCACACTTATAATTTCTCCGATTTTGCCCTTTTTATCACAAATTCGTGTTAAATATATTTTGACTGTTTTGCCAGATATTCGAGTCGAGGCAACAGGCCACGGATTAAGGCCTCTTACCTTGTTATGAACCTCAAAAGCGGATTTTGAAAAATCAATGGGACAAAATGTTTTGTCAATCTTTGAAGTGTGGGTGGCAAGATTTTCATCCTGCTTTTTCGGAGTTATTTCTCCTTTTTCAAGCATTGAAAGAGTTTTTAAAATAAGCTCTCCGCCCAAAAGAGCAAGCCTGTCAAAAAGCTCTCCCGACGTTTCATTTTCGCCGATTTCGGTTTCGCACGTTAACAAAATATCACCCGTGTCAAGTCCGACATCCATAAGCATAGTTGTAACACCCGTTACTTTGTCGCCGTTTAACACCGACTGCTGTATCGGCGCAGCTCCTCTGTATTTCGGGAGAAGCGAACCGTGGATATTGATACAGCCGTACCTTGGAATTTTTAAAACTGCCTCGGGCAAAATTTTTCCGTAAGCCGCAACAACGATTGCATCGGGGGAATAACTTTTGATTATTTCAAGAGAATCACCGTTTTTCAGCGAATCAGGCTGATAAACCGGAATACCGAGCGACTGTGCACACACCTTGACATCGGGCGGCGTCTTGATCATCTTTCTGCCGCGGGGCTTATCGGGCTGAGTAAAAACAGCACAAACCTCGTGGTTTGAATCAGCCAGTGCTTTTAACGCGGGAACCGCAAAATCGGGTGTTCCCATATATATTATCTTCATAATTTCACCTGCTTACAAATTAACACACGAACAAATGATAAAGTTATATGTCAAGCTCCTGAATTTCCTTGGGAGTTAACATTCTGTAAGCCTTTTGCTTAAATATGATTCCTTCGAGGTGGTCAATCTCATGGCAAAACGCCTTTGCAAGCAGACCTCTTCCCTCTATCGTAAACTCCTTGCCGTCTCTGCTTTGAGCCTTTACCTTAACGTAATCGGGGCGGCAGGTATATCCCCACTCTCCGGGGCAGGAAAGACAGCCCTCGAGGGTTTTCTGCTCGCCGCTGTAAGCGATAATTTTGGGGTTTACAAGCTCAATTACACCCTCGCCAATATCAATTACAACTACTCTGCGAAGTATTCCAACCTGAGGTGCAGCAAGACCCGCACCCTTGGCAAGATGCAGAGTTTCAATCATATCGTCAATCAAATCGGCAAGCTTTTTATCAAATTTTTCTACCGTCCTGCATTTTTTAGTAAGGACATCGTCGCCCTCTTTAACAATTTGTCTGATTGCCATTTTTATTCCTTCCTTCATCAGCATACAAGTGAATTCATATCGGCATATGCGGTAACTGACGCAAATTCTTTGTTTTTGCCGAACTGCACAAGCAGAGTTGAAAGCATTTTTCTGAATTCACGGTTATTTTTACACTTTATAATCAATTTATATCTGAATTTATTGCTTACCTTTACAACAAGAGCAGGAGACGGTCCCAAAACACGCAAAGGAAGTTTTGGATAGTCGTTTTTTGCAAGATTGATAAACAACTTTAAAAAGGCGTTGGCCGCTTTAAGCGTCTGAGCCTGATTCTCCCCCACAAAACCGACTAAACAAATATCCGCAAACGGCGGATAAAGCATTGCCTCTCTAACCTTGATTTCCGTATTATAAAAAGTGTCATAATCCTGCTTTGCCGCCATCGCGATTATGAGATTATCAGGGGTATAAGACTGAATAACAGCTATGCCCTTGCTTGAGCCTCTTCCGCTCCTGCCTACTACCTGTGTCAGAAGCGAAAATGACCTCTCATAACTTCTGTAATCATCGGCATAAAGCATCTGGTCGGCATTTAGAACACCTACAAGCGTTACATTCGGAAAATTTAACCCTTTTGCAACCATCTGAGTACCGACAAGTATATCGTACTCGCCGTTCGCAAACGCACTTATCATCTTTTCATAAGATGATTTTGACGACACGGCGTCGGTATCCATACGAAGTATCCTCGCATCGGGGAAAATGACGGAAATATCACTTTCTGCCTTTTGTGTACCCGCACCGCCGAAGCGCAGAGACTTACTGTGGCAATTGGGACATTCATCAAGAGCGGGCACCGAATAGCCGCAGTAGTGGCACATCATTCTGTTGTTTGCACTGTGATAGGTAAGCGAAATAGAGCAGTTCGGGCAGGTAACGGGCTCACCGCAGGTACGGCAAGTGGCAAATGTATTGTGCCCTCTCCTGTTAAGCAGAAGAATCGACTGCTTATTATGCTCAAGGTTGTAATTCAGGTTTTCAAGCAACACATCAGAAAATCCCGTTGTGTTGCCGTTTTGTACTTCTGTATTCATATCGGCGGTAATAACCTTAGGAAGCTGCGCCTCTCCGTAGCGGCTTGACAACGTGTAAAGTGAGTACCTGCCGGATTTTGCGTAATAAAAGGTTTCTACACTCGGAGTTGCCGAGCTTAAAACAAGGAGGGCATTATTTCTTGCGCATCTGAACTTTGCTACTTCTCTTGCGTGATAGCGTGGAGAACTTTCGGATTTATAGCTGTATTCCTGCTCCTCGTCCATAATTATAAGTCCGATATTTTCAAAAGGCGCAAAAACGGCGCTTCTTGTGCCGATTGCGATTTTTGCGATCCCCTTCTTCACCCTTTTGTATTCATCAAGTCTTTCTCCCAGAGAAAGGGCGCTGTGAAAAACTGCGATTTTATCGCCGAAACGCTGTGAAAACTGTGACACAAACTGCGGCGTCAGTGAAATTTCGGGCACCATAACGATTATTCCCCGATTGTCATCAATCACTCTTTCAATCAGCTTTATAAATACGCTCGTCTTGCCTGAACCGGTAACCCCGTATAGCAGGCTTGTATGAGGCTTTGTATCCTTGTATTCACAATAAAGCGAATCACAAGCCTTTTGCTGTTCATCGGAAAGGATAATTGCAGGGGCTTTTACATCTGAAAAACGTTTTTCTATGCGAAAAACCTCTTCGTCATATAAATGAATTACTCCTTTTTTATAAAGCGAGTCAATAACAGAACTCGAAACGCCCGTGAAATATAAAACCTCCTTGACGGAAACTCCGCCCGACATTTCAATAAGCTCTGCCACACGCTTTTGCTTTTCGGTAAGCTTGATTTTTGAAATATCAACCCCGGCGTTTAAGGCAACCATCTTCGCAACCGCGTCGGATACACGCCTATATGCTCTGTCTGATTTGAAGAGCACACCTTCCTGCGACAGTTTGTCAAGCATAGTTGTATCGACATAACCGAACGCATCTAAAAGCACATCGGATTTAACAGGTTTTCTTTTTGGAAAGAGGTAATCATAAATACGCTTTTGCTCATCGCTTAGATTGGATCTCATACTGTCTGAGATTTCATTTGCACCGTAAACGGAAGTAACTTTATAGTTAATTCCGGCAGGAAGCATAGTTTTTACTGCCTCGTACAGTGTGCAAAAACAATGATCGCTGATGAACCTTGCGGTCTGTATCATTTCTTCAGATATAACAGGCTCATCATCAAGCAAACTGACAAGCGATTTAAGTCCGTCTGTCTGTGAATTAAAAATTTCTAAAACAATCCCCTGACGCTTTTTGTTTCCCCTGCCAAAAGGCACAAGCACACGCATTCCTGCCATGCAGTCAGGCGCAAGGCTTTCCGGAACGCCGTAGTCAAAGGGCTTGTCAAAGGAATACGCCGTGTTTTCTACGGCTACCCTTGCAACTAAATCAGAGCTCATCGTCGTCCGGCTCTAAGAGGTTTAGCTTATGTTCCTTGATTTCTTCAATAGCTAAAAGTACAGGCTTATCCTCTGTAACAATTTTTTCCTCCTCAAATTTTTGAGTAATTTCCCTTGCCCTCTTCGAGACTCCTACTACAAGTGCATATTTGCTCTGCATACCGTTAAATAACTCATCTACATTTACTTTGTGCATAATAATTCTCCTTAAAATAAAATGTTTAAACTGATTTATCGTATTTTTAAGTCCGTGCGTTGCACGGCAGTATAAAACTGTCAGATTTTTGATTTTTCCTTTGCCAAAATATCAAGAACCTCATCAACCGCCTTTTCAAGCTCATCGTTAACTACATTATATTTGTACCTGTCTTTGTAGCCGAGCTCTTTTTTGGCCGCTCCGAGGCGTTTTAAAATTGTTTCTTCATCTTCTGTTCCCCTGCTTCTCAGTCTTTGCTCCAAAACCTCCATTGAAGGCGGGAGGATAAATATGCTGAGAATATCTGGGAATTTCTCCATTACCTGAAGTCCTCCGCAGACCTCGATTTCAAGAAAAACATCATATCCCTGGCTGAGCATATCCTCAACCTGCTTTTTCGGCGTTCCGTAGTAATTTCCGCAATACTGCGCATACTCAAGGTAGCCGTTGCTGTCGATTAAATCTTTAAACTGTTTTTCCGTGAGAAAATTATAATGAACACCGTCAATCTCTTCTTTCCTCGGTGGACGCGTTGTATTGGAAACCGAAAGTCTTACATTATTGTTGCGTTCTAAAATTTTCTTCATTATAGTGCCTTTGCCCACTCCGGAGCAACCCGTGTATAAAACAAGAGTTCCTCTTTTACTGCTCATCTTTTTGCCCCTCACTTTCTTCGCTTCTGTTCAAAATTGCCTCGCATGATATTGCCGACAGAACAACATGGTTGCTGTCGGTTATCAGCACCGCCTTGCACTTTCTTCCGCAGGTCGCGTCAATTAACATACCGTCCGCCTTTGCTTCCTGAACGATCCTTTTCACCGGAGCTGAAACAGGTGCGACAACGGCTATGACCTTGTCAAAGCTTACAAGATTGCCGAAACCGATGTTAATAAGCTTCATAATTTCACCTACTCAATATTTTGTACCTGTTCGCGTATTTTCTCAATCTCGCTCTTTATGTCAACGACTTTGTGGGCAAGTAATGCGTCTGACACCTTAGATCCGATTGTATTAGCCTCACGGTTCATCTCCTGAATGATAAAGTCGATTTTTCTGCCCACAGGCTCGTCACACTCCAGGAATGTCCTTAGCTGTTCAAAATGACTTCTAAGTCTTACCGTTTCTTCCGCAACCGCTACCTTATCCGAAAATACCGCAACCTCGGTCAAAACTCTCTGCTCGTCTATTTCCACATCGTAGCTTTCAAGTGTCTGCTTAATTCGTTCAAGAAGCCTCTCTTCATACTCCTTTACTGTTTGTTCAGAACGCTCATCAATCTCATCTACTATCGAGAGAATTGTTTGGGCGCGGCTTATTATATCAGCTCTTAGTTTTTCACCCTCTGCCTTACGCATTGATAAAAAAGACTGCATCGCAACTCCAGCAACCTGCAAAACATCATTTGTTATCTGTTCCTCATCCTCGGCAGGCTTGTGAATCGTAAAAACATCAGGAAAGCGTGATACCGAAACAACGGATATATCATCGGATATTCCGTATGTATCACGAATTTCTTTCATGGCATTTATGTAGCCAGAAACAAGCGGATGATTTACGGTTACTTCACACGGCACCTCGTCGCTTGCACCTATCGTGACAAACATATCTATTTTTCCTCTTGATACAGCCGAATTAACAAAGCTTTTGAGCTTGTCATCGAGAAAACCGAAGCCTCTCGGAGTTCGGCAGGAAAATTCAAAATAACGGTGATTTACGCTTTTTATTTCAACGGATATTTCTCTGCCGTTAACTTGAGTTTCACATCGGCCGAATCCCGTCATTGACTTTATCATTTCTAAACTTCCTTTCAAAACCTCATAAATTCGGTTTATTTCCGATATTGTATTATAACACTATTATAGATATTTGACAATGGAGTTATTACAAAACTGTAATAACTTTTTTTGTTTACATATAATAAAGGCATATGATATACTTAAAAAGATGATTTAATTTATTGAGAAGGAATGAATTATATGTCAGGACATAACAAATGGAGTACGATTAAGCAGAAAAAAGGTAAAAACGACGCCGCAAGAGCAAAGGTATTTACCAAAATCGGCAGAGAGCTTATTGTTGCCATTAAGGAAGGCGGAAGCGCAGATCCGAGCGTAAACTCAAAACTCAAGGACTGCATTGCAAAGGCAAAGGCTGCAAATGTCCCTAACGACAACATTGAGCGTATTATTAAAAAGGCTGCTAACGATAACGACTCTACAAATTACGAGGCAGTTACATATGAGGGATACGGTCCTAGCGGAGTAGCCGTTATTGTAGAGGCACTTACCGACAACAGAAACAGAACGGCAGGAGAAGTAAGACATTACTTTGACAAGTTCGGAGGAAATATGGGAACACAGGGCTGTGTAAGTTTTATGTTCTCACAAAAGGGCGTTCTTGTTATTGAGCGTGAAGATCTTGAGAAAGATGAGGACACCGTAATGAGCGACGCTCTTGAATGCGGCGCTTCAGACTTTGAGGCCGATGACGATATATTCACAATCTACACGGAACCCGAGGATTTCTCCGCTGTAAGAGATGACCTGGAAAAACTCGGATATACATTCGCTTCGGCTGAGCTTGAAATGGTGCCGAGCACATACGCAAAGATTGAAGACGAAGAAGTCGCAGTAAAAATGCAAAAGATGCTTGATATGTTTGAAGATAACGATGATATTCAGAATGTATGGCACAACTGGGAAATGAACTGATTTTTCAGAATTTATAACATATTCCTTTTAAAACAGCGTATAAAAAAACCGTCCTGCATCGGACGGTTTTTTATTATGTCACACTTTCGGCAAGACGATTATAATAGACGGGAAACTTCTTTTTTAGATTAAAAGGTTTGAAATCATCGTCAACAAAGCAATGCGTCGTGTAGCCTGTTGACGCAATTTCATCATTCTCGCATAAACGCACCGTGTACTCGTAATGCATCTTGGTGCCGTTAAACTGCGCAAGCCTTACCTCTACATAAAATTTATCGCTGAATTTTATCGGCTTTTTATATTTTGCATAGGCGTCTATGTTCGGAATATAAATTCCGTTTTGTTCGAGCTCCTTTACATCGCACCCTATTTTGTGCATAAAGTCTACCCTTGCTTCCTCATAATATCTTATGTGGTTCGTGTGATGAACTATTCCCATTTGATCGGTTTCATAGTACGCTGCACTTCTTGTATAACAGTTGTTTATCATAAATACCTCTTTATTTTTTTAGCAAAAGTCCTTCTTTCAAGTCCTTTTCCGCCTGTTTTTTAATAATATAATGCTGTTTTTTGCCCGTAGCAGTATGAGGAAGCTCATCAACAAAACGATAGTAGCGGGGAGCCTGATACTTGGATATATGGGGAGAATCAGAACAGTACTTTATTAGCTCTCCAACGGTAAGTGTGGGGTCGCTCGGAATGATATACGCAGCCACGCACTCACCTCTTGTGCTGTCAGGAACACCTGTAACAATACACTCGGAAACCTTCGGATGACAATTGATAACTTCCTCTATTCTTGCGGGATAAATATTTTCGCCCTTGCTTATTATCATATCGTCTTTTCTGCCGGCAACTGTTATAAACTGCTTTTCATCCCAAACACCTATATCGCCCGTGTACATCCATCCCTTATAGAATTTTTCCTTTGTAGCCTGCTCGTTGCCAGCGTAACAATATGTGGATTTTGCGGGAGATTTTATGATGATTTCTCCCTCGGTTTTATTATCAAACGGGACCGTTTCATCGGGCTCTGCCTTTTTGTCGTCAAACAGCTTTACGACTCTCACTTCGTCATCCGTACAGGAACGACCAGCCGTTCCCGCCATTTCGGGCAAATCAAACGGACGAAGAAATGTATTCCAAAACGACTCGGTGGTTCCGTAACCGTTAAAGATATTCGGAGTGAGTACACGCTGAAAACGAATGCACGCTTCTTTTTCGAGAGGACTGCCCATTGTTATTATACCCTTTAGAGTTGAAATATCACGCGGATGCTTTTCCTGTCTGCTTGCGAGCAGCGAAAGAACAGATGGCACGCCCGTCATAAATGTTATTGAATATTTTTCAACACAATCAATGCAAACCTTAGGATTAAACGTGCGCAGAATAACCATTGACGCACCTGCATAAAGAGTCGGCGTAGGGCCACCCGAATGAAGTCCTCCCCTGTGAAACCATGGGGTCATATTCATTGTGACATCGGTGACATTGAGGGGGAAATGCATAATAACATCGTGAGCGGATAAAACCTCGTTGATGTTATTAAGCGGAACACCCTTAGGTGTACCGGTTGTTCCCGATGTTTGCAGCCTTACAATTTCATCATAAATGTGCGGTTTAAAATCTATCGGAGGATTGTCGCAGGATGAGTTCTTTACATAATCCTCATAGAGTATATGACCGTTGGGAAGACCGATTTCCTTATTAAAATTGTTGACTGCTATAACAACAGACGGCTTATGCTCGGAAAGTGAAAGCGCCTTTACAACCGTTTCTGTAATTTCTGCATCGTAAATATAAATCTTCGGTTTATTGTGATTTATAATTTCAGCGGTTTCTCCCGCAGAAAGATTAAAGTTAGCAGGATTACATACTGCGCCGATTTTCTGCGACGCAATATATCCGAAAAGAAACTGCGGACAATTAAAAAGCTGCATAAACACAACATCAAACTTTTTAACATTATCCGACTTAAAAGCGTTTGCAAGTCGGTTTGCGTCGCAGTTTAACTGCGAGTATGTCCAGCGCTTGTCTGAAGCAGAATCTATTACGGCGTTTTTATATCCGAATCGGCTTACATTTCTCATAAATCCGTTAAGCCATGTAAATTCACTTTCAAAAGTTTCCTTAAACATTTTATAATCATATGTCAGCTCCATAATGTTCCTCCGTTTCCGATTAAAATTTATAGTTTATTTGTATCTACCTACTATAATACTTGAATTTTGTCCTCCGAAACCGAATGCATTAGACATTGCGTAGTCGATCTCGGCCTTTTTTGCGGTGTTTGAAACAAAATCAATTCCTGCACACTCGGGATCAACCTCGTTTAGATTTATTGTCGGCGGTATCACTCCGGTTTCAATAGCTTTTAAGCAGGTTATTGTTTCGGTGATTCCTCCCGCTCCCATCATATGACCTGTCGCACCCTTGGTTGAGCTTACATAAGGCAGCTTATCTTTAAAAACTTTTTTTATTGCAGATGCTTCTACCGAATCTCCCTTGTTGGTAGCTGTACCGTGAGCGTTAATATATCCGATTTCTTCGGCTTTTATTCCTGCTTCTTCAATCGCCTGAAGCATACATTCGGCAGCACCACGTCCTTCGGGATGAGGCGCTGTAACATGGTATGCGTCTCCTGTGTTGCCGCACCCCATAACCTCGCCGAGGATTTTTGCGCCTCTTGCAAGAGCGTGTTCTTCGGTTTCGAGTATGAGCGCACCTCCGCCCTCACCGATTACAAAACCGTCGCGGGTAATGTCAAAAGGTCTGCTCGCACTTGCAGGGCTGTCGTTACGCCTCGAAAGAGCCTTTGCATTTGCAAGCGAATATATTACAAGCGGGCACAAAACAGATTCCGCTCCAACCGCAAGCATAACATCCGCCTTACCTGTTTCCATACACATACATGCTGTATTGATTGCGTCACCGCCCGATGAGCAGGCTGTGCTTACAGTAAAGCTCGGTCCCTGAATATTGTAATCAATCGCAATATTTGCCGCAGCGATATTGCCCAGTATCTTTGGAATAAATCTCGGTCCTACTTTTTTATGAGAAGCACCTGATAGGGCATCCTGCGTAAATGCAATGGTAGCTATTCCGCTCATTGCCGTACCCATTACAATGCCTGTTCTCTTGGGATTTATTTCAAGTCCGCTTTGCTTTAAAGCTTCTTCTGCCGCAATATATGCGTACTGCATAAACGGGTCTGTCTTTCTAATTAAATCTTTGGGAAGATAATCAGAGGGATTAAAGTTTTTAACCTCTCCCGCAATCTGTACCGCAAGCTCACTCGGGTCAAATGTCTTTATGGTGTCTATCCCCGACACACCCGAGGTAATGTTTTTCCAATAAGTGTCTACACCTATTCCGACAGGTGTAACCGCACCCATTCCTGTAATTACAATTCTTCTCATAGATAAGCTCCTGTCATTAAAAATAGTTATTTACATTTTGCATACTATTATGCTATACTTGGATTATACCAAAATTATACTGTTAATTCAACTGCTGCGGTAATGCAAAAACGCCTGTATTTAGGGATTTTTTTCACGATTCTGCATAACTGCCTGCGGTTTTTGCGAAAGGCGGTAACGAATATGGATATAAATCAGCTTAACTGCTTCATTACGGTTGCTCAAACTCTGAATTTTTCGGAAGCGGCAAGAAGAAATTATCTTTCTCAATCTACGGTCAGCAGATATATAAGCGACCTTGAAAAGGAATTTGATGTTCAGCTGTTTACCCGATCCCACAGAGATGTCATTATAACAAACGAGGGAAAAACACTTTTACCGTATGCGATAGAAATTGTCGATACTCTGAAAAAAGCGAAAACGGTAATTAAACAAATGCACGACGGCGGACAAGGAAAAATTACACTGGGATGCGATGTTACTTCGCTGAGCTTTCCGTCAAAATGCATATCTGACTTTAGTGAAAAATATCCCGGTATCTCGGTAGAGGTCAAGCAAATTGACTCTGCGGATAAAAATCAGGCGATTACGGGAAGCGATTTTGACTTTTGTTTTATGCCCAGAGATATGGTGCCCGAAAACTCAAATATAGAGTCAATAGTGACACATCTTGAATCGCTTGTTATTGTTACGGCGAGAAAATCAAAATTTAACGGTAAAAAATCAATTAGTCTCAGAGAACTGTCGGGCGAAACGATTTTGCTGCTGTCGGAAACAGTTTCACCCATTATATACATGGAAATAATGGACTTGTTTCGCACGTTTCACATTTCCCCTAAGGTGGAACACACATACGACGACATTGTGTCTATGTATGTGTCTGTTTCCTCGGGACTCGGTGTTTCGATTATCCCTCAAACTCTTGCTCAATTCACATCAAGCGAATACACGGAAATTTTCACAATTGATGAAGCCGACACTAATATTGCTTATGTTATGGCGTGGGGCAAAGATTCCTCAAATCCGGCATCTAAACTTTTTGTTGAAGCTGTCAAGAAATTCGCAAAAGGCGACGACAACGCATACGGACTTTAATTGTTATATTTTATCTTTTATGATAACATTCTTCCGCGTTAGTGCATTTTTCACAAAATTTTCATATATATTTTACCTATTTGCCATTTACTTTAAGATTTTATAGTGGTATAATAATTGTAGTCAAACAAGTTGACCAATTTTATTATATTGGAGGAGATTATAATGTACAGATTTACTTTACCCCGTGACCTTTATCACGGTGAAGATGCACTTTCAACATTAAAAACACTTGAGGGAAAAAAGGCGATCGTTGTTGTCGGCGGCGGCTCAATGAAACGCTTTGGTTTTCTTGACAAGGCTGTTGACTATTTAAAAGAAGCAGGAATGGAAGTTGAGCTTTTTGAAGGCGTTGAACCCGATCCGTCGGTTGAAACCGTCATGAAAGGCGCCGAGGCAATGCGCAATTTCCAGCCTGACTGGATTGTCGCAATGGGCGGTGGCTCACCTATCGATGCTGCAAAGGCTATGTGGGCTTTCTATGAATATCCCGAAACTACTTTCGAGGATTTGATTACTCCGTTCAACTTCCCTAAACTCAGGACAAAAGCAAAGTTCTGTGCTATTCCGTCAACCTCCGGTACAGCTACCGAAGTTACCGCTTTCTCGGTTATCACAGACTACGCTAAGGGTATCAAATATCCTCTTGCTGACTTTAATATTACTCCCGATGTTGCCATTGTAGACCCTGCTCTTGCAGAAACAATGCCCAAAAAGCTGACTGCTCACACAGGTATGGATGCAATGACACATGCTATCGAGGCTTTTGTTTCCACTCTTAACTGTGAATATACAGACGCACTTGCTCTTCACGCTATCCAGATGATCCATGACAACCTTAAAAAATCATATGACGGAGATATGGCTTGCCGCGCGAAGATGCATGATGCACAGTGCCTTGCAGGTATGGCATTCTCAAACGCTCTGCTCGGTATTGTTCACTCGATGGCTCATAAGACGGGCGCTGCTTTCTCGGGCGGCCACATTATTCACGGCTGTGCAAATGCAATGTATCTACCTAAGGTTATTAAATATAATTCTAAGGACGCAACAGCTGCTGAGCGCTATGCACGCATTGCTAAGTTTATTGACCTTAAAGGCGATACGACAGAAGAGCTTGTTGACGCTCTTATCGCAGAACTGCGCAGCATGAACGATCAGCTTGATATTCCGCAGGCTATTAAAAATTACGGTCAGGGCGGAGTTAAGGCAGATGAAAGCATCATTGATGAAAAAGAATTTTTGGAGAAGCTCCCCGAAGTTGCTAAAAATGCAATCGGTGACGCTTGTACGGGTTCTAATCCTCGTCAGCCAAGTCAGGAAGAAATGGAGAAGCTGCTCAAGGCTTGCTACTACGATTTAGAAATCGACTTCTGATAACAAAATGAGTAAAAATACATAATAAATGTAAATCTGCGAAGCTGTCTCATTCGGGGCAGCTTCGTTTTGTTTATTATAAAAAGTCGGGTGCTCCGACACGAAATTCGGGCAAACGTAATGATATTATCAAATCATCCCCGCCCGACCGCTTTTGCGGGGTTCCTGTAAAATAAAAAAGCGACAGCAGAGCCGTCGCTTTTTGTATTTTACTGATAAACTGTGTAAATTAAAAGTGCGTTAATTTAATTTATAAGAATCTTTTCTTTTAGATAAGGAATAACAGCATCCTGTTCAACCCCCACAACCGTGGATATTTCCTCTCTGATTATTTTCTCCGCCTCACGAAGATACATCTCATCCATAATATGAAGCTTTCTTCCCTTATTATTCTGAATGACGCTGTGAATCCAAATTGATTTCAACAGAAAAAGTATATCCCTTATATTTCCGAGAGAAATAGCCGTTTTATATGCCTCTTTTCTTGTAACATCATCTACGTTCCAGTGTGGCTGCTGTTCCGACACCTCGCTTATTATCTTGTCAATTTGCGACTGTGTCATAAGACGTTTCATTTTGCCCACAAGTTTTTCGTTGTTAACCGGCACGAAAATCGTTGAATCACCGTTATTAATCGGTTTTAGAACATAATATTTTATTGCGGTACTTCCAAAAACTTTTTCGGTTATTTCGGTTATTTCGCAAACTCCGTTTACATTATACAAAACCTTTTCTCCAACACTAAAATTCTTTAACTCCTGCTCCAAAACAAATGCCTCCGTAATACTGATTAGTACAAAAACGCGTATAACGTCAAATTGTACGTTGTTACATTCAATTATTAATTGTTGTAAACGAAATTAACTTAATCCGTCAATACAGCTATTTAGGATAATAAGTCCAACAACTACATACATTATACCACAATTTACGCTATTTTGTCATAGTCAAATTATCCAAATTTTAATGCATAAATCTCGCATTATCATAGATAAATTCGGCGGAATATTTGTTTTTGCTTTATGTTATAACGATAAACAGGGCTAAATG
Organism: uncultured Ruminococcus sp.; assembly: GCA_944415425.1. Taxonomy (GTDB): domain Bacteria; phylum Bacillota; class Clostridia; order Oscillospirales; family Acutalibacteraceae; genus Ruminococcoides. Next base: position 25,183 of record CALYBP010000016.1, read on the forward strand.
TCGGCAGTAAGCTCAACAGGGCAATGATCGGACCCGAACACTTCCGTGTGAATATCAGCTCCAGCAAGATTTCCGTCAAGCGACGAAGAGGTAATAAAATAATCAATGCGCCATCCTGCGTTTTTTTCTCTTGCTTTAAAACGGTATGACCACCAAGAATAAACTCCCTCTTTATCCGGATAGAAAAATCTATATGTGTCAGTAAAACCTGACTCTAAAAGTTTGGTTAACTTCTCTCTTTCTTCATCTGTAAACCCCGCATTTTTTCGGTTGGTTTTGGGATTTTTAAGGTCTATTTCCCTGTGCGCAACATTCAGGTCTCCGCAAAGTACCACAGGCTTTTTGTCATTGAGGGAAACAAGATAATTTCTGAAATCGTCCTCCCACTCCATCCTGTAAGACAGTCTTTTCAGCTCATTTTGGGAATTTGGGGTGTAGCAGGTAACAAAGTAATAGTTATCAAATTCAGCAGTTATTACCCTGCCCTCTTTGTCGTGCTCATCTATTCCTATTCCGTAAGACACAGACAGCGGCTTTTCTTTTGTAAACAGTGCTGTTCCCGAATATCCTTTTTTTTCGGCATAATTCCAGTACTGATAGTACCCGTCAAGTTCTAACTCTATTTGACCTTGTTGGAGCTTTGTTTCCTGAACACAGAACACATCGGCGTCGGCACTTTTAAAATAATCAATAAATCCCTTTGTTATACAGGCACGAAGCCCGTTTACATTCCAAGATATAAATTTCTTCATATAATCACCCTGTTATTTTTATATATGTAGTATACGGTATTTCATCTTTTAATGCAAGGCCGGTATACAAAAATTCAGGAAATAATATCATATTCAATAATTAATTATTTTTATTCAAATTTTATGTACAGGCAAATTTTAGAATTTAAAGGAATATATTATAGAATAGAAAAAACTTGGCAGGTGATTTTATGTTTGAATTTTTAAGTTTTATGGCTCAAAATATTTGCTTTTTTATTTTGCATGTCTGTTCGGGCGGTTCATTTCCTAAACCGCTTTCAGAAAAGCAGGAAAGGATTTATCTCGAAAAATACGCAAACGGTGATATGGAAGCAAGAAACAAACTTGTGGAACATAACCTGAGACTTGTTGCTCATATCATCAAAAAATATTACGGCACGCAAAGCGAACAGGACGACCTTGTTTCAATAGGTACAATAGGTCTTATAAAAGCCATTGACACATACGATATGAAGAAAAACATCAGACTAAGCTCCTATGCAAGCAGGTGTATTGAAAACGAAATATTGATGCACTTTCGCAACAACAAAAAAAGCGCCCAGGACATATCGCTTAATGAAACTATCGACACGGACAAAGACGGAAATCCCCTTACTTTGCTCGATATTATGTCCGTTGATGACAATATTCTCGACACACTTGATCTAAAGCTGAACAGCAGAAAGCTTGGACAATTTATCAACGAAGAACTCAGCCCGAGGGAAAAGAAAATTATAATTCTTCGCTACGGTCTTAACGGAGAAGAACCGATGACGCAAAAAAACGTTGCGAAAATTCTTAATATATCAAGGTCTTATGTCAGCAGAATTGAAACTAAAGCTCTCAAAATTCTAAAAAAGAGATTTGACAACAGCTCAAATTTGTAATTTATCGATAAGCTTACGATACCCTATCCATCTTTATCGTATTTCCGTCATATGTAAGCTCAATAAAGCTTTTGCTCGGTATATAAGAAAAGGAATAATTTCGTCCTATTTCAGGCATAAAAATCACAAATGAATCATCATCCGCAAAATATTTGCCCTGTATTTCCGTACTGCTGTCCGCATTGCTGATTTTCAGAGTTGCGGTGTCGTTTGAAAATTCAAGATAAACAGACGCTCCCCCGTCAAGATCTGCCTGCCATTTTTCAGACACCAGTTCTTCTTTATATCCCGATGTATCGGTTGTACAAGATGAAAAAACAAAGCACACGGTCATTGTCATAAGCACAAAGAATAATTTTATTGTGTTTCCACATTTCGCCATAAATACTCCTCCGTTTCGGTATAAAATATATTCACAAAAAATTTCTTTATTACAGGTTTACATTTTTGTTATAATTCTTGATTAGCATTATAACTTCTGATATAGTATAAAATCGAGGAATTGTGAAACGGAGTGAGATGTTTTGCAGCGGGAAATAAAAGAAAAATGCTCTGTTTTTGAAGAAAACGGAGAGGTTTTAAACGCGGGCTGGGCAAGGTCAGCCGTCTTTGACTACAATTTCAAAACAAGCAAAACAGCAGGAAAGCACGGTGAATGTGATTGTTACTTTATAAATAACGACGAGGTATCGCTGTACATTTCCGTTGAAAATCACGGATTGGAATTTGCAGTAAAAATCGCCGTTGCCGACCTAAAAAGAGGCGGTGTTATAAGCGACTGTATCGTAAAAAAATTTGTTTTGTTTAAAAACGAGCTTCCCGAATCAGGCAGCAAAGGAGAACTGCTTTACACCGATAAACGCATTCAGCTTCAGCTTACAAATACAAACGACGGCAGATTTCTCAAATGCGATTTTATCGACTTCGGCGGTTTGAAAAATCTGTATTTTAACATAACGCTCAAAAAAGTACAGGGAGAAAGTCTGAGCGAGCTTGCACCGTTTGAGCGCAACAGAAGATATTTTTACCTGAAAAGGTTTGCACCGAAATTTATCGCAAGCGGTATTATTAGATTCGGCGGATATGAATATTCTTTAAACGAAAATAATTCTCGGGCATATTTTGACTGGACACGGTTTTCAAAGCCGAGAAAACACAACTATCAAAGACTCAGTTCCGACTGCATAATTGACGGCAAAAGGTTTTCGCTTTGCCTTGCAAGCAGAGTCGGAGATAATAGATACGGAAACGAAAACTGCTTTTTTGTGGGAGGAAAGCTTGAAAAGCTTTCTCAAATCAATGTAAAAGGCACAAACGGCAGGATCGACAGACCCTGGTATTTTACGGCGGGCATTTCTGCCGTAGATATTACATTCAAACCGTTTACCGTCAAGGGCGAAGCGATGTCGGCATATATGGACAAAACTACCGTTGTATTCGGCAGACTTTACGGTCAGCTCAAGCGTGTTGACTACGAAAATCCTATTGTGCTTGATAATGCTCAGGCACATATGATTTTTACGGAATTTTAAAATTAATGTTATATTAAATAGCTTTAGTTAAATAATAATATTAAAATATTAATGCTGACAGGATAAATATTCCCGTCAGCATTTTTACTTATTTGAGCATATAATTTGCCGTATCCATTATTGTTTCTACCGTTCTCATGGCTTTGTTAGCCTTTCTCTTTAGTTTTGGGTTATTATCAACCATATTTTTTCCGACAATACCTACTGCCATACCTGCCGCAAGTCCTATCGCAGCACCCTTAACAACATTCATCATTGGGCTTGAACTCATATTTACACCTCCGTATATTTTAACTTTTGCAGGGAAAATTCACTAATTATTTATGCAAAAAATAAGGAAGTGAAATTCCCCTTGCAATATTATTGTTTGCGTTTTAGAATATAATAAAACAGTTTTTTGATAAATTGGAGTGATAACTTTTGGCAAAACTTAATCTTGTACTTGTTGAACCGGAAATTCCGCAAAACACGGGCAACATAGCACGCACTTGTGCCGCAACGGGCGCAATGCTTCACCTTGTAAAACCTATGGGATTTACGGTTGACGACAAAAAACTAAAGAGAGCGGGGCTTGACTACTGGCATTTCCTTGATATTACATATTATGAAAATATTGACGATTTTTTTGAAAAAACAAAGGGCGGGAACTACTTTTTCTTTTCAACAAAGGGAACTCATCGTCACAGCGATGTTGTATACCCCGATAACTGTTATCTTCTTTTCGGCAAGGAAACAAAGGGACTTGACGAAGAACTCTTGCTTAAACACCCCGACAGCACTCTGCGCATTCCGATGATTGACGAGGCGAGAAGCCTGAATCTTTCAAATTCGGTCGCCATAGCGGCATATGAGGTCTTAAGGCAATGGGATTATCCCGAACTGCTTAACAAGGGTGAACTTCACAACCATAAATGGTCGGAAATTAATAACACATAAACTTATATTGTATATTACCAAAAAGTTGAGTACCTCGACACGCAATTTGAGCAGATAGGTTAATATCATAATACCTTCTTTGCCCGACCGTTTTCGAGCAGATTCCTATAAAGTAAAAAGTTTACTGTTATCTCTCAAATATCGGGGCAGTAAACTTTTTTTGTGTTTTCTATTGATAAAATACGCTTTTTGATATATAATATTCTTGATTGTGAAAATACTAAATTTTTACATTATTCTTCTAAAATGAAAGGAATGTATCTTAATGAAACTCAACAAAGTTACCGTTGATGATCTCAATGTAAAAGGCAAAAGGGTTCTTGTTCGCTGTGACTTTAATGTACCTCTCAAGGACGGCGTTATCACAAACGACAACAGAATTACTGCCGCACTTCCGACAATTAAAAAGCTTATCGCTGACGGCGGTAAGGTTATTCTTTGCTCACATCTCGGCAAGCCGAAGAACGGTCCCGAGGAAAAATTCTCGCTTGCTCCCGTTGCAGTAAGACTTTCTGAGCTTCTCGGCAAAGAAGTTGTTTTTGCAAACGATGACGAGGTTGTAGGAGAAAACGCAAAGAAAGCTGTTGCAGAAATGAACGACGGCGATGTTGTGCTTCTTCAGAACACCCGTTTCAGAAAAGAAGAAACAAAGAATCTTGAGCCGTTCTCAAGCGAGCTTGCTTCTCTTGCAGATATATTTGTAATGGATGCTTTCGGTTCTGCTCACCGTGCTCACTGCTCAACAGCAGGTGTTACAGACCACATTAAGAATACCGCAGTAGGTTACCTTATGCAGAAAGAAATCGACTACCTCGGTAATGCGGTTGAAAACCCTGTTCGTCCGTTTGTTGCAATTTTGGGCGGTGCCAAGGTTGCAGACAAGCTCAATGTTATTTCAAATCTCCTTGAAAAGTGCGACACACTCATCATCGGCGGCGGTATGGCTTATACTTTCCTCAAAGCACAGGGCAAGGAAGTAGGTCTTTCACTTGTTGACGACACAAAGATTGACTACTGCAAGGAAATGATGGAAAAGGCTGAAAAGCTCGGTAAGAAGCTTCTTCTCCCCATTGACACAACAATCGCAGCAGGCTTCCCCGACCCCATTGACGCACCTATCGATGTTAAGGTTGTTGACGCAAACAACATTCCCGCTGATATGGAGGGTCTTGACATTGGCACAAAGACACAGGAGCTTTTTGCTGATGCAGTTAAAAATGCAAAGACCGTTGTTTGGAACGGACCTATGGGTGTATTTGAGAATCCCACACTTGCAAAGGGTACTATCGCAGTAGCTAAGGCGCTTGCAGAAACAGACGCTACTACAATTATCGGCGGCGGCGACAGTGCAGCAGCTGTTATTCAGCTTGGATTTGCTGACAAGATGAGCCACATTTCAACAGGCGGCGGCGCATCTCTTGAATACCTCGAGGGCAAAACTCTTCCGGGCATCGCAGTAATCGCTGATAAATAATTAAACTTAATTACTATTATTATGGGCGGGTCATCTCGCCCATAAATCTATATTTGAAAGGTTGAATGAAATGGATAAGACAAAGAGAAAGGCAATTATTGCCGGCAACTGGAAAATGAACAAAACTCCGTCAGAGGCAAAAACACTTCTGACTGAAATTATCCCCGCTGTTAAGGACGCCGACTGCGAAGTAATCGCTTGTGTGCCCTATGTTGATTTGAGCGTAGCTCTTGAGGTTACAAAAAGCACAAATGTTAAAATCGGCGCTGAAAACTGCCACTGGGCTGAAAGCGGCGCGTTTACAGGAGAAATTTCAACAGGTATGCTCAAAGAAATGGGCGTTGAATATGTTGTTTTGGGACACTCCGAAAGAAGACAGTATTTCGGCGAAACAGATGAAACAGTAAACAAGAGAACAAAGGCTGCTCTTGCAGCAGGCTTAAAGCCGATTGTTTGCGTCGGAGAACTTCTTTGGGAGCGTGAGTGCGATATTACGGAAGAAGTGATTGCAAGACAGATTAAACTTGACCTTTTTGATGTATCTGCAGAAGATGTAAAGAAAACCGTTATCGCTTACGAGCCTGTTTGGGCTATCGGCACAGGCAAAACCGCTACCGCAGAGCAGGCTGAAGAGGTTTGTGCATTTATCCGTTCTACTCTTGCAAAGCTTTACAGTGAAGAAGTTGCTCAGGCTGTTACAATTCAGTACGGCGGCTCAATGAACGACGGCAATGCCGACGAACTTCTCTCCAAAACAAATGTTGACGGCGGTCTTATCGGCGGTGCGTCGCTTGTTGCCGAAAAGTTTGCTGCTATTGTTAAGGCTGCAAGCAAATAATCGAATTTTTCGATATTAATTTTGCACACGAAAGGATTATATTGCCCTATGAAAAAACCTTTGATTCTTATGATTCTTGACGGCTTCGGTATTGCAGGTACTGAAGGAAACGCTATTGCCGCTGCCAAAAAGCCTAATATTGATAAACTTTTTGCTGAGAACCCCATCACTCAAATCGGTGCTTCGGGTATGGATGTAGGTCTGCCCGACGGTCAGATGGGTAACTCGGAAGTAGGACACACCAATATCGGCGCCGGCAGAATCGTTTACCAGGAGCTTACAAGGATTACAAAGACTATTAACGAAGACAAGCTTAAGGACAACGAAGCTATTGTTTCGGCTATGGACAAGGCTCTCGAAAACGGTACGGCCCTGCATCTTATGGGACTTCTTTCTGACGGCGGAGTACACAGTCACAATACTCACCTTTACGGTATTTTGGAGCTTGCAAAGAAAAAAGGACTTAAAGATGTCTATATTCACGCATTTCTTGACGGTCGTGATGTTCCCCCGTCAAGTGCGGCTGATTTTGTAAAGGCTTGCGTTGAAAAAACCGAAGAAATCGGCGTAGGTAAAATCGCAACGGTTATGGGCAGATACTATGCTATGGACCGTGACAACCGCTGGGAGCGTGTTGAAAAGGCATATGCCGCAATGGTTTACGGCGAGGGCGTTGAGGCTGATTGTGCGGTATGCGCCGTGACTAACTCTTATAAGGATGATGTAACAGACGAATTTGTCGTTCCTGCCGTTATAAAGGGCGGTGCAACAATTAAGGCAAATGACAGCGTTATATTCTTTAACTTCCGCCCCGACAGAGCAAGAGAAATAACAAGAACACTTGTTGACCCTGACTTTGATGGTTTTGAAAGGAAAAACGGCTTCTTCCCCGTAAACTTTGTTTGCATGACGCAGTATGACGCTACTATGCCTAATGTTGATGTTGCGTTTAAACCGCAGGTGCTTACAAACACACTCGGAGAATATATTTCCGACAAGGGAATGGCACAGCTTCGTATTGCGGAAACCGAAAAATATGCACACGTTACATTTTTCTTCAACGGTGGCGTAGAAAAGCAGTATCCGGGAGAGGACAGAATCCTTGTTAAATCCCCGTCTGTTGCTACCTACGATTTACAGCCCGAAATGAGCGCTTATGAGGTTACGGACAAGCTTGTCCCCGCTATCAAGAGCGGTAAATACGATATGATCATCCTGAATTACGCAAACTGTGATATGGTTGGTCATACAGGTGTATTCGACGCTGCTGTTAAAGCTGTTGAGGCTGTTGACGATTGCGTTGGCAAAGTTGTTGACGCTGTTAAGGAAATGGACGGTGTCGCTCTTATCACTGCCGACCACGGCAATGCCGATAAGATGGTTGACGCTGATGGTGAACCGTTTACGGCTCACACGACAAATCCTGTACCGTTCTGTGTAATCGGTTACGACTGCAAACTCAGAGACGGCGGCAGACTTGCTGATATTGCACCGACTATGCTCGAGATTCTCGGACTTCCGCAGCCCGAAGAAATGGACGGCGTAAGCCTTATTAAGTAATTGTTTTCCGTTTTATTATCCCCACTGATAATTTCGGTGGGGATTTTTTTATATTATACTGAGTTGCAAAAAATCGATAGTTTGGCAGTAAATTTTCTGTTTGAAATTATATAAATTAAGTCTGCACTATTTTTTTAAACATATTGATGATTAAAAGATTTTGGTGTAAAATAATAAAAGAATTTTTACGATAGGATTTTTTGATGTATAAATTAAGACGATTTTTAAAGGACTACAAAAAGGAATGTATCATAGGACCGCTTTGCAAGCTGTTTGAGGCTATACTTGAACTGCTTGTACCGCTCGTTATGGCAAATATTATTGATGTCGGCGTTAAAAACGGTGACAGAGACTATGTTCTGAAAATGGGCGGGGTAATTATTTTGCTCGGAATAGTGGGACTGCTAAGCGCACTTGTCTGCCAATATCTCGCTTCCAGGGCGTCGCAGGGAGTCGGTACAAAAATTCGCAGAGAGCTTTTTGCTCACATAAACTCTCTTTCCCACTCAGAGCTTGACAGGCTCGGCACTCCGTCGCTTATTACCCGAATTACAAACGACACAAATCAGGTTCAGCAAAGTGTCGCAATGGGCATTCGTCTGCTTACCCGTGCTCCGTTCATAGTTATCGGCGCATTGATAATGTCGATGACGATAAACCTTAAAATGTCGATAATATTTTTTATTGCTTCACTTTTGATAGGAATAACTCTGTATATCATAATGAGTAAAAGTATTCCTATTTATAATGCTATTCAAAAAAAGCTTGATAAAATAGGACTTATATCCCGTGAAAATCTTTCGGGCAACCGCGTTATACGCGCCTTTTCAAAACAAAAGAGTGAAAAAATACGCATCGATACCGCTACCGAGGAACTCGCAAAAACTTCGATACGAGTAAGCCGTCTGTCATCTCTTTTAAGTCCTGTTACCTACGCCGTTACGGATATAGCTATTATTGCAATAGTTTGGTTCGGCGCGGTAAATGTTAACAGAGGAAATATGCTGTCAGGTGATATAATCGCACTTATTAACTATATGACGCAGATTTTGCTTGCTATGATAGTTGTTGCAAACCTCGTTATACTTATGACAAAAGCAAGTGCAAGTGCACAGAGAATCAACGAAGTTTTTGAAACTCAGCCGAGTGTTGTAGAAAAGACATCTGATAATATTGCGGTTGATAAAAGCTTTGACACACCTAAGGTTGAGTTTGATAATGTCACATTCACTTACGGTGACGGCGATGATGAGCTGAGCAACATCAGCTTTAAAATTATGCGTGGACAAACAGTCGGCATAATAGGCGGAACAGGCTGCGGCAAAAGTACGCTTATCAACCTTATTCCCAGATATTACGATGTAAAGAGCGGCTGCGTAAATGTTGACGGAGTAAATGTTAAGGAATATCCGTTTGTTCAGCTAAGGACACAGATAGGCATGGTGCCGCAGCAATCAATTCTTTTTTCAGGCACAATAAGAGAAAATATGAGATGGCAGAATAAAGACGCGACTGACGACGATATTATTAACGCGTTAAAAATCGCACAGGCTTATGATTTTGTTTCTCAGCTTGCAAAAGGTCTTGACAGCCATGTTGAGCAGGGCGGAAAAAATTTCAGCGGCGGTCAGCGTCAAAGACTTTGCATTGCAAGAGCGATTGTCGGAAATCCCGAATTGCTTATCCTTGACGACAGCTTTTCCGCTCTTGACTTTGCGACGGACGCAAATTTGCGAAGAGCTTTAAAGAAAAACACGGACAAAATGACGGTAATTATAGTTACTCAGCGCTGTTCTACAATTAAAAACGCCGATCTTATACTGGTTCTTGACGACGGCAGGCTTGCAGGATGCGGAACGCACGACAGGCTTTTTGAGGAATGTGAAACATACCGAGAAATTTGCCTTTCTCAGCTCAAGGAAACGGAGGCTAAACGATGAAAAACAAGTCAGTCGTTTCAAAAATCCTGAAAAAAATAAAACCGTATTGGCTTTACCTCGCAATTGCACTTGTAAGCGCGATAATCAGCGTTTCGCTTACGCTCTATATCCCCGTGCTTATAGGCGATGCGGTTGACAATATTATTGACAAAGGCAATGTTAACTTTGAAAATATTTTGAGAATTTTAATTTATATTGCAATCGGCGTAGTCGGCGTTACTGTTTTTCAGTGGATTATGAATTATTTTACAAACATAATCAGCTTTAAAACGGTGAGAGATTTGCGCAGAGAGATTTTCAGAAAATTTAACAGCGTCCCTCTCTCCTACATTGATACACACCCGCACGGTGACCTAATAAGCCGTGTAATAAACGATGTTGACGCTGTGGGCGACGGACTTACTCAAATGTTTTTACAGCTCTTCTCGGGCGTAGTCACGATAGCCGGAACTCTCATATTTATGCTGATGATTGACTGGCGAATTGCGCTTGCTGTTGTAATTCTGACTCCTTTGTCGCTGTTTGTTGCTGCGTTTATCGGAAAACTCAGCAACAAAACTTTCAGAGAACAGCAGATATTACAGGGAGAAATCTCTTCATATGTTGAAGAACATGTGGGAAACCAGCGAATCATAAAAGCTTTTTCTTATGAAAACAGAGCTATGGATGATTTTGAGGGATTAAATAAAAAACTGTACAAAATCGGTTTCAGAGCACAGTTTGCGGGAGCGCTTGCAAACCCGAGTACACGGTTTGTAAACGCTATGGTATATGCGGCTGTCGGAATCTTCGGCGCATTGACCGCGATTTCGGGCACACTTTCAATAGGTCAGCTTTCATGTTTTTTGACATATGCAAACCAGTACACAAAACCTTTTAACGAGGTTACGGGAGTGCTTACTCAGCTTCAAACCGGTATTGCTGCCGCAGGAAGAGTTTTTGAAATTCTTGAAGAGGAAAATGAAACTCCCGACTCGCCAAACGCTCCTTTTTTAGACAACTGCAGGGGTAATGTTAAAATTGATAATGTCAGCTTTTCTTATACAAAGGACAAGCCGCTTATAAAGGGATTTTCACTCGATGTCAAAAGCGACAGCAAGATTGCTATTGTAGGACCTACCGGCTGCGGCAAAACAACATTTATTAATCTGCTTATGAGGTTTTATGAGACCGACAGCGGTAAGATTACGATTGACGGTGTTGATATAAAGAGTCTGACAAGAGATAATCTAAGACATCAATTCGGAATGGTTTTGCAGGACAGCTGGCTGTTTTGCGGAACAATTATGGAAAATTTGAGATACGGCAACGAAAACGCCACCGATGAAGAGGTTATCAGCGCCGCAAAAGCGGCGTATGCTCACAGCTTTATACGGCGTATGCCTGACGGCTACAACACGGTAATAAGCGAAGGCGGCGGCAATTTAAGCCAGGGACAAAAACAGCTTTTGTGTATTGCAAGGGCAATGCTTACAAATCCGCCGATTCTTATTTTGGACGAAGCAACTTCTTCGATAGATACGCTCACTGAAATCCGTGTACAAAAGGCTTTTGCAAAAATGATGAAAGGCAAAACAAGCTTTGTCGTTGCTCACAGACTTTCAACCATCAAGGAAAGCGATGTAATACTTGTGATGAAAGACGGAAACATCATCGAACAGGGCAGTCACGAAGAACTTATTGCTAAGGGAGGATTTTACTATACCCTTTACAACAGCCAGTTTGCAAAAGCGGAATAAAATAATTGATAATTTAAAGGTCGGAAGTGCAAAAGCCCTTCCGACCTTCTATTTATCTGTTAATTATCAGATTTTAATGAATTATTTTTGCTGAAAACACAGCCGCAATAATTTTGTCTGTACAAATCATATTTCTTTGACAGAATAATAGAGCGTTTGTAGCCTTCACG